>DATEWL010000459.1:0-2550 GCA_035258025.1 Candidatus Acidiferrum sp.
GTAAAAGCCGCCAGACTCCACATAAGGAAGAACATCAAAAATACGTCCACCGTGGCGATGCGCGACATCACAAACAGAAAATTGTTAAACAGGGTCAGCCACGCTGCGAGGAATGCAAGACTGGCATTCTGCAGAAGAAGGTAGACCCAAAGATAGACGGCTACCACCGTTAGGGCGCCGCACACTGCGCCGGCGATTCGCCAGCCAAAGGGATTGTCTCCTGCGGCTTTCATGCCGATTGCCATGATCAGCTTTCCCAAGGGAGGTTTCGCAAGGGGCGGCGCCTGAGGATCCGGATTGGGTATGCCCTGGATAAAAGCTCTCGCTTCAGGAACGAAGTAAGCCTCATCGAAAAACATAACTTTTGGGGTCCCGAGGCCCGCCAACAAGAGCGCCAGGGTTGCCAATCCGAAGCTAATCGCTATCACAAATGGACGGCGTAATGCATTGGCTTTGAGCGGGACTTCCTTGGCCGAACCTCCAGGAGGAACGGCATCCACTGATAGCGCGCCAAAACCGCCGGCTTCCGCGGGATTTGCATTCCCTCCGGCATCGGCGACCCGGCTTTTCCTGTACAGAACTTGCATGAAATCATCTTAGCTGGGACGGACAAAACCAACCCGCCTGGCGTGCTCATTTTGTGCATAATGCGCCACTGTACATCGAGGAAGGACGATACCCAACGCGCACATCGCGCGAATTCCGGGTTAAACTGAAGCGGGAACTGGCAAGACTGCGGTTTCCCCGTTTCCCTTATGAGCTCACCATTCAAAACTCGGCGCAAAGCTCTCAACCAACTGATTTCACACGCGAAGCTGGATGCTCTGGTGATCACTCATCCCGCCAACTGGTATTACCTGACCGGATTTACGGGCGAATCGGGCGTGCTCATTGTGAGTCATGGAGGCGCAACCCTCATTACAGACGGGCGATTCACCACACAAGTGTGCCAGGAAACCACCACTCTGCGCCTGGTAGAGCAAAAGGGCTCCCTAATCGAGTCAACGGGGCGCCTCCTGCGAGAAAAAGCCGTTAAGCAGGTAGGATTCGACCCCGCGCAAACTTCCGTCGCGCAGTTGAATCTATTGCGAAAGGCGGCAGGGTCTCGCACCAAATGGATTTCTGCAGCCGGAATGGTTGGAACTCTCAGGGCTCGGAAAGAGCCCTCTGAACTCGCCCGGATGCGCCAGGCGGCCATTCTCGCGGGGGACGTCCTCACCGCCGCGATACCTCTGCTAAAGCCCGGCGTGATGGAAAATGAGGTCGCGGCTGAGATCGAATACCAGATGAGGAAGGGCGGCGCGTCCGGTCCTGCGTTTGAAACCATAGTCGCTTTTGGCGAACGTTCCGCGTTGCCTCATGCGCGTCCTACCGCCAAGCGATTGAGGAAAAATGAGTTGGTGGTACTAGACCTGGGTGCTATACTCGCGCACTATTGCAGCGACATCACGCGCACCGTGTACGTTGGCAGGGCCCCAGCGCGTGTGAAACAATGGTACAGAGCGGTCCTGGAAGCGCAGAACGCGGCGATAGCGGCAGTAAGAGCAGGAGTCACCTGCGGGGATGTGGATACTGCTGCGCGGCAGGTTCTGGCCGGTTACAGACTGGACCGGCTTTTCACGCATAGCACGGGGCACGGACTGGGCCTGGAAGTACATGAAGATCCACGGCTGGCGCGCGGGCAAAAGACACGGCTGGAACCGGGATTCGTGGTCACGATTGAACCTGGGGTTTACATGGCGGGCGTCGGGGGAATTCGCATCGAAGATGACGTCGCCGTGCACGCAGGGAATACCGAAGTACTGACCCGCATACCGCGGGATCTCATCGAGCTCTGACACAGGCATGAAACGAAAACAGCCCTCGAAAGCAGCAGAAAGTTCCTCCATCGCTAGTCCGGAAGTCCAGCAAATCGAGCAACTCCTCCGCTTCATGAGCGAGCACAACCTTGAGGAGTTCGAGTATTCGCGGGGTGACCTGAAGATCCGGCTGAAGAAGCCGTCCGCTGGCGTGCCCATGTATTCGCGGTCCATGGGAGTGCCGGAGATTATCGTTCCTGGAGCGGTTCAGGAGAGGCCAGCGGCAGCTTCCGCGGGTGCACCTGCGGTCCCCGAACCGCGAGCGACAGAGGATCTGCATTTGGTCAAGTCGCCTATTGTAGGGACCTACTACGAGGCTCCAAGCCCCGGCGCCGAGGCATTCGTTAAGATCGGCGCGCACGTCGAGTCTGGTCAAACCCTTTGCATCGTCGAAGCCATGAAGTTAATGAACGAAATCGAGTCGGACGAAAGCGGCGAACTGATTCGTATCTTTGTCGAGAACGGGCAGCCTGTGGAGTACGGCCAGCCGCTCTTCGGCATCCGTCCTAGCCGGAAGAGGTAGCCGGCGCCCGAACCCATGTTCCAGAAAATCCTAGTAGCCAATCGCGGGGAAATCGCGCTGCGGGTCATTTGTGCCTGCAAAGAGCTGGGCATTTCCACGGTCGCAGTGTATTCCGAAGCCGACCGGAATTCCCTGCACGTGCGGTTTGCGGACGAAGCGGTGTGTATC
>DATEWL010000460.1:0-2667 GCA_035258025.1 Candidatus Acidiferrum sp.
ACTACGCCTGGAACCTAAGCCGCGGAAAGACACAGGAATGGGTGGCCGGAAAAGGCGATGCCGTAAAGTTTGAGCCCGTGGATTGGTATGAGCTTCTGCGGGAAGGCGAACGAATGGAAGGCTTGGTCAACGGCCACTGGCAAGTTCTGCGCGAATTTGATCCCCAGCACAGGGTGAAGCTTGTCGTAGATGAGTGGGGGCCGTGGTACCGGCCCGGGAGCGAGGCCACTCCAGGTAACCAGCTTGAACAAATGCCCACGTTGCGAGATGCGGTGTTCAGCGGGATGACGCTGGACATCTTCAATAGGAATCCTGAAAAGGTTGCGATGGCGAATTGCGCACAGCTCATCAACTGCCTGAACAGCCTGTACCTCGCTCATCAAGATAGATTCGTGATTACGCCTGTCGGGCACGTGTTCGAATTGTATGCGAGCCATCAGGGAGGGCAGTCTTTGCGCACCGTCTTCTCATCGCCGAGTTTACACTTTGATCGCGATGGCAGTCCGGCGACCTTCTGGGGATTGCGCGGCTCCGCGTCATTGCGCAACAAAAACCTCACGATCACCGCGGTTAATCCGAGCACCAGCGAACCACGATTGGCGGAGATTGTTCTACATGGTGCCACGATCAAGGAAGCAAGCATGACGTTTTTGAGCAACGCTGACATCCACGCGCACAATACGTTCGATCATCGAGACGCCGTTATTCCCCAAACTAAGCCGCTGAGCGTAAGCCAGGGGGCCCTTGTGGTTGAGTTTCAGCCCGCCTCGGTGGTTGCCCTGAATATTCAGCTCACCTAACAACCAGCAAGGCCAACGGTTGGCAGCGGGGCGGCGATTTCGGATCGCCCTGTCGCGTGCCAGCTTCTTACGCATTCAAAACCGGCGTCCAAACCTGCATCGGCGTTGGCACACGGTTCGCCCAAGCGTAGTACGGGACAAACCTCAGTTCCACTTGCCGCGCCTCAGGCGCTTCGGCTGTGTACGAACGATAGAGCGAGCCATGCGAATTGGGCTTCACGCTGACCGCTCCCATATGTTTCAGCACCACGATTCCCCCTAGCATGTCACTGTGGAACTCTTCGCGAAACTTCGATGAAGCCTCCTGGCGCACATCCAGAGAAACATCAAATATCGCGACTCCATCCGGTTGGTCCAGTTGTTCGAGACAGTAGACAAGCGGGCCACGTTGCACGGCAACACGGCCGTAATCGTCCACGACCCTAGGGTTTGCTTCGATCACTTGGGGCGTCATGCCGAACTTCACGTTGATAACGTCGCCGGATGACCAGCGGCGCTGCAAAGCGAGATACTGGCCGGGAGTCGCCCCCGAAACCGGCTTACCATTGATCAAGACCTGCGCACCGTCGGCCCACCCCGGCACACGAAGATAAAAAGTGAACTCCGCAGGCTTCGCCGGCGCAACGGAAATCTCCACCGTCCCGTCCCATGGATAATTCGTCTTCTGCACCACTCTCAGCCCCGTTCCGTCCTCGAGATGCCAATCCAGCTGCGAATTGTCATACAAATGCACGTAAAGCCCGTCCTTGCTTGTGCTGTAAAAATAGCCCGGCAAGGAAGCGAACGTGCGCTCCAGATTCGGGGGGCAGCAGGTCGTGTCGTACCACGGATTGCGAATTTGGTCGCCGCCGGAAGGATCGAATCCCAACGGATTGCGGTAACAATACATGGTGCCGTCCAGCGACATGCCCGAATTGATCCCGTTGTACAACGCGCGCTCGATGACATCGGCAAATTTTGCGTGGCCTGTGGCCGCCAGCATCCGCCAGTTCCACATCATGTTGCCGATCGCCGCACAACTCTCGCCGTAAGCAGTGAAATTCGGGAGCTCATAGGAATCGCCGAACGCTTCGCCTTCGCTGCGCGCTCCGACGCCGCCCGTCACGTACATCTGCGATGTCACGAGGTCTTCCCAAAGCACATTGAGCGTCTTCCAGTAAGTTTCGTCGCCGGTTTCCAGGTAATAGTCAGTGGCGCCGCAACAGGCGTACATGGCACGCACCGCGTGGCCTTCGAGATGCGTGCGCGATGTGAAAGGAATTCCGCAAAAGTGATAAACGTAGCCGTCCCGCGGCAGCTTGATGCGATCGTCGCCGTGCAGAATGTAGCCCGCAAGATCGAAGTAGCGCTTGTCGCCGGTGGTGCGGTAGAGCTCGATGAGCGCCAGTTCGATTTCTGGATGGCCGGAGAGAATTGGTTTCTTATCGGGTGCCGGGCCAAAATTGGGCAATACGAAGTCGTCGACGAAGCGAATGCCGGCGTCTAACAAAGTGCGATCGCCCGTCGCGCGATAATACGCAATCGCGCCCTGAATCATGTGGCCCAGGTTGTACATTTCATGCCCCCAACGCTGGACTTGGGGCGTCATACGATCTTTCGCGTGGTCTCCAACGTAGTAGGTATTCAGATAGCCATTGGGCTCTTGAACCGCGACGACTTCCTTGATGATCTTGTCTGTGATTGCGCGCAGTTCAGGACGATCGCCTGACTGCAGCGCGAAACCGGCCGCCTCCGCCCACTTGTATACGTCGGAGTCCGAATAGACCGGGCCATGCTGCGCAGCATCGCTCTTTCCAACAAGCCGCAAGAAATTGTTCATCCGGCCATTGGCTTCGAGCAGTTTCTCCATGGACGGAATGCTTTTGTC
>DATEWL010000461.1:0-3760 GCA_035258025.1 Candidatus Acidiferrum sp.
CAAATAGTTCGGCGTGGCGGGGACGTACGCCGAAGTCTTGTAGGCGGCGTTCACGTAAGTGGCCGATGCGGGGGCCGTGGCACTCGAGTTCGTCCAATAAACCTGATGAGTTAACGCCTTAGCGAGTTCTCTAGGGTTCTGATAGGCAAGGGTGCGAAGCCGCGGCTTCAGCTCGTCGAGCGTAAACCCTGCCGGGTTGTAATGGACCGGCACGGGGCCTTCGTTGGCAATCGCCACGCTCGCGCGCAGCTTCCAGCCTGTGTCCTGCAAAGAAACCTGGACAGTGATTCCGTTTGCCGTCAGCGATTCGACGACCGAGCCGCCGCTGAAGAACTGGTCGCTGCCCGGAGCGCCCGACTGCCAGCGCGCAATACCGTTATCGACCACGGCTTCGACCGCATGGCGATCCTTTGCCGAGTTCGCAGGCCGTTCCGAGAGATACATCCGCGCGACGTAGCCATCCTTGCCGTCGGCCGTGCGGATATTCACAGTGTAGCCTTCGGAGTCAGAGAGAACGGCCACTTCATCGCCACAATTCAGGCGGGCGACCAGTTGCATGGGAAGACCCTGCTCGGCGTCGGCGGTCACGGGAACATTTTCAACGCCGCGACAAACTACTGTGCCGCGAAGCCCGCCAGGAGTTGGAGAAGTAGCGGAGCCAGAGTTCTCTGCCGCCAAAGAAGGCAGAGTGACCGCCAATCCTGCGAAAGTGCCTAGAACCAAGAGTTTGTGTCTCATGTTTTTTCTACTCACCCCTCAGTGATTAGAACTATCGTCGACTCTTTTGTACTAGCGTCGATTTGCATCTTCTCGTTACTAGGGGTCTAGTGCCATAGCGCGTTCGTACCAGAGTACAGGTTACGAGCGGGGTACGCAGCGGCGCGCGAGTGCGTGCTGCAAAATGTGAGTTGCAAAGTCTACTGAGATCTTGGATGCCGAAATCCGTCGCCAGAGAGGCCCGGAGGCACTACGTATTGTAACGAGCGTGTAACTTGACCGAGGGGCAGGGGTGCGTTAGGGTGTAAGCAGTTTCTTCCTGAGTTGACTGCGGCACGGTCACCGATCGCGAGGAGGAATCCCATCGGCCACTCGGCTTCCTTAGCAGGCAGACCTTCCACTTGGATGCGACGTACCGTTCACATATCCGGAAAAATTGAACCGTTCTTCGGCACGCTCGACGAGAATGTGCGTTTGCTGGAGGACTCGCTGCATGTGCGCACGCACCTGCACGACACGCGCTTGACGATCGAAGGCGATCAAGAAAGCGTCGATCAGGCCGTGAAAATCGTCGAGGAGTACAACCACCTGACGCGGCACGGGCGCTCACTTTCGAGCACGGAAGTAAAGTCGCTCATGCGCGTGGCCACGGAAGAACCCCATGAGTCGCCGCGTGGGATGTTTGAACCGGCGCGGACGCGCTCGTTTGGGAAGAAGCAGGTCACACCGAAAAACGCGAGCCAGAAGCGGTACATGGAAGAGATCGAGAAACACGACATGATGTTCGGCATCGGGCCGGGCGGAACAGGTAAGACGTACATCGCGGTGGCGATGGCGGTAAGCGCGCTGCTTACGAAGCAAGTCAACCGCATCATTCTGGCGCGTCCCGCGGTGGAAGCGGGCGAGCGGCTGGGATTCCTGCCGGGCACGCTGCAGCAGAAGATCGATCCTTATATGCGGCCGCTCTATGACGCCCTCTACGACATGCTAGACGCTGACAAGTTGGAGAGGTTTCTCGAGAAGGGAATCATCGAGGTCGCGCCCCTTGCGTTCATGCGCGGGCGTACGCTGAACGACTCGTTCGTGATTCTTGACGAGGCGCAGAATACGACCAGCGAACAGATGAAAATGTTTTTGACGCGGCTAGGATTCAATTCGAAAGCGGTCATTACCGGTGACACGACGCAGATCGATCTCCCGCAAGGGAAAAAGTCCGGGTTGATTGAGGCGCTGGAAGTATGCGGAAAGATCGAAGGGATTGGCGTGGTGCAGTTTGGCGAGAAGGATGTGGTCAGGCACAATCTCGTGCAACAGATTATTCGCGCTTATGAAGAGTACGACATTGTGCATCCGCCGCGTGGCGTGAATGCCGCAAGTGGCGCGGCAAACGGCAAAGCCGGAATTGCTGCCGAAGCACCAGGGAAAGATCCAAATAGAGAAAACCAGCGAGCATGATTCTGAACCGCCAGCGTGCGGTCCGCGTCGCACGCCAACCTCTCGAAAGTTTTTTGCGCAAGGTACAAGACGAAATGGATCTCCAGGACGCGGACGTCACGATATGCCTGGTAAGCGATGCGGAGATCTCGCGGATGAATGAAGCCTTTCGCAAAGAGAAAGGACCTACAGACGTACTCTCGTTTCCGACGGAAAAGAAGCCAGGGGCTTCTGCGCGCCGAAGAAAAAAGATTTACTCAGAGTTCGCGAAGGTCACAGAGGGCGCGGAGAAGGGCCGGGGAAAACCAGAATCTGAGAAGGCGGAGAAGTATTTGGGGGACATTGCTATTGCGCCGGAGACGGCGCGACGTTATGCGAAAAAACATGGGCGAAGTTTGAGCGATGAGATGCGTGTGCTGATCCTGCACGGTGTGCTGCATTTGCTGGGCTATGATCACGAAACCGACCGCGGAGAGATGGACCGCATCGAACAAAAAATGCGGCGCAGATTCGGGCTGGCATGAACACGTTTAGATGGGTTTACGTTTTGGGCGTCGTCCTCCTCGCCTTTGGCTTGCCCATTTTTTCCTACCTGACACTGATCTATCGCGAACTCGGACGCATGAACACTGGGCGCGTCCACGAACATCTGGAAATCTTTGAAGCGGAGATCGAGCCCAAGCTGCGCATCAAGCGGCGCAGCGGCGGGCGCACCTTTCGCATTCTCGGGCATTTTTGGCTGGCGTTTCTGGTGTTGGAGACAACGCGGGGCGTGTTCTATTTCGTAACGGGCACGTGGGAATCGCTGATCGAATTTTGCGTCTTCCTCACGCTGGAAGTCGTGATCGCGATGCACTTCATCCCTGACATGCTGCTGTACCGCACGACGGGCCGCTGGCTGCTGCCGTTGTTGCCGTTCGTCCGTGCGGCCATGTGGATTGTGTGGCCGGTACGCGTGTTCCTCGAAGGCGCTGAGTCTCTGGCGCGCATCTCGGAGCAAGAGCCGGAGATGACGCAGGAACAACGCACCGAGGAGAGAATCGAGGCTCTGGTGGACGCGGCGGAGGAAGAAGGCATCATCGCGGCGGATCAGGCGGACCTCATCGAGCAAGTCGTGGAATTCAGCGACAAGCGCGTGCGCGAGGTGATGACGCCTCGGCCCGATATCGTCGCGATCGCGGCAGATGCTACGCTCGAGGAACTCCACGCAAAGTTTGTCGAGAAGAAATTCTCCAAGATGCCGGTGTACGAAAAGTCTCTGGACGACATTTTTGGTGTGGTCCACGCGCAGGACCTGCTGCATATCGCCGATCAGGATTTGCCGAAGCGAAAAGTGCGCGAGTTGGTGCGCCCGGTGCTCTTTATGCCCGAGACAAAAGCCGGTTCTGAGTTGCTGCGCGAAATGCGGCAGAAGGGCCAGCCGCTGGCCGTGATCATCGATGAGCACGGCTCAGTGGCAGGAATCGCGACGGTGGAAGACCTCGTCGAAGAAATCGTCGGTGAAAGATGGAATGGCGGCAAAGCGCCCGCGCCTGACGTCGTGCGCGAAGCCGACGGAGGGCTGGTCATGCGCGGCAGCATGGCTATTCGCGAGGTTGAGGAATTGCTG
>DATEWL010000462.1:0-2227 GCA_035258025.1 Candidatus Acidiferrum sp.
CGAATCGCTGAACACGGCCACGGCGTCTTTCGTGAAGGGCTTTGCCGTCCCTCCATGCGCCGGCACTATCCAAATGTCCCGATTCTGGCCGCCCCGGCTTCGGGAAACGGCTAGAACATTGCCATCACTCGACCACGCAACACGCCCGAAGAATGGATAGACATCATCGCCTTTAAGTATGACGCGCGTGTCCGAGCCATCTGCGGCGGAGGTCGCGACTGCTTCCGGCTCTCCTTGCTTCCCCAGGACGAAAGCAAATCTGCTGCCGTCGGGAGACCACGCCGGGAGTCCGGCTCCGGAAATCAATGGAACGATACCGCCACCTAGAGCCGGTATGACGCAAAGTTCGGGTAGCGTCGAATTCGCAACCCGGCGAACAAAGGCGATCTTCTCGCCATCCGGGGAGAATTGCGGATCCTCCTTTTTGGAATCATCATTCGTCAACTTCACATGCTCGCCGCCTGCCACCCGGCTGACGTACAGCTCTTCCCTCCCATCATTTTCTTCCTGAATGTACGCGACCATCTTTCCGTCCGGTGACAGCGTTGGGCCGCTGAGGAAGTTCTCCGAGGAAAGGAAAAGCCGCAACTTACCGCCTGTTTGTGGGCCAGGCGAGGGTTTGCTGATGCGCCCGTACAAGAACAGGACGACTGCCACCGCGACTATGAGACTCGCCCCCCCGAGCACATACCAAGTCTTTGACTTTGGTGCGGGCTGCGGGGCCTCCCGCGGCGCAACGCCGGTGTCCGACAGCAATGCCTCCAGAGCCGCACGAACCTCACTCGCACGCTGATAACGGGTCTCGGACTCTTTGGAGAGGCAGCGCATGATCACTGCACGAAGTCCGGGTGTAACGTGCGTCGGCAATGCGGCCGGTGAACCCCGCAGGATGGCACTCCTCAATTCGAAGGCCGTGCGCCCTTGAAAGGGAAGCGCGCCCGCCGCCAGTTCGTAAAAAAGCACGCCCATGGACCAGATATCCGTGCGCACATCGGGTGCTTTTCCCAGGAGCAACTCCGGCGCCATGTAGGCCAGGGTTCCGGCGGCGTTTCCCGAATCGAGAATGTCGGAATGCGTATCGCCATCGAGCGAAGCTTCCTTAATGCTGATTGCCAGGCCAAAGTCCAGCACCTTGAGCTGGCCGGAGGAAGTCATTCGTACGTTTGCCGACTTCAGGTCTCGATGGAGAATTCCCTGCGTATGGGCGTGATCCAGGGCGTCAGCCACTTGCGCAGCAAGATCCAGTACGGACTCCGTAGGCAGACCATTTGGAGGAATGCGGCGATTGAGCGTTTCGCCGGCAATGTATTCCATCGCGATGTAAGGCTGGCCATCGACCTCGCCCACTTCATATATCGTGCAGATGTGCGGATGATTCAGTGCGGAGGCAGCACGGGCCTCGCGAAGGACGAGTTCGCGAGACTCAGCGTCCGTGACAGAATCCGTCGGTGGGAGCTTGAGGGCCACTTCGCGGCGGAGCGTTTCATCCCGGGCACGAAAAACCACGCCCATGCCGCCGGCACCAACCTTTTCGAGCACGACATAGTGGGCGAATGTCTTGCCAACCATCGGGAGTGACCAGTGCGCTGAATCATAGGGCGTCCTGCGAATCCCGTCAAACCTCGCGAGGGAGTGACGCGAAGTTCTTTCAGTATCTGCATGCGAGCCGCCAATCTCGACCTGCCAGCAGCCTTGTAGTAGGAAAGGCGCGATTTTTCCACGAAAGCTTTAGCTTTGGCCGAGGATGGAATCGAAGTATGCAAGCATTTCTGGGGAATCCCATTCCTGGAATCCGATGATCTTGCGGGCAATTTTGCCTTGGCGGTCGATGATGTAGGTTTCCGGGACCTTGACCGTTCCATACGATTCAGCGATGGGCGAGTGATTGTCTTTTGTGGCCGGATCACGGTAGGTCTGGAAAATTACCCCCTGGTCGCGTAGAAATTGTTCGTACACAGCGGGGTCTTCATCGGCAGCTACGCCGAGAACAACGCCGTTGCGCGAAGCGATGTACTTCTGTAGGCGGTTCAGCGCGGGAGTTTCCTCGATGCACGGCGGGCACCAAGTGCCCCAGAAGTTCAGCACTACGACCTTGCCGTGAAAGTCGGAAAGACGCGCTGGCTTGCCATTGAGCTGCATGGGGAAATCTTCCGCGCGCTTACCGGCGATGGACGCTTCGCCATGGCGGTAGCTCGGCAGAGCAAAAACGACAATTATGCCTAGAAAG
>DATEWL010000463.1:0-2135 GCA_035258025.1 Candidatus Acidiferrum sp.
CGCTGGAGGAGCACAAGGAGCGGCTGGCGCCGAGAACAAATATCGTGTTGATGGGACAAGGAGAACCGCTGCTTAACTATGAGGCGGTGATGGCGGCATTGCGCATTCTGCTGGACAACGCGGGAGTGGGAATTGCGCCGAGGCACGCGACGCTTTCGACGAGCGGGATCGTGCCAGGAATCGAACGGCTGTCAGCCGAAGAAGTGCGGCCCAAGCTGGCGATTTCGTTGAACGCGTCGAATGACGAGCAGCGCGATGTGCTGATGCCGATCAATCGGAAGTATCCGTTGCGCGTTTTGCTGGAAGCGTGCAAGAAATTTCCGCGAGGCGCGCGGGAGTACGTGACGTTCGAGTATGTGCTGCTGGGCGGCGTGAACGATTCGCCGGAAGATGCGCGGCGCGTAGCGAAGATGATGACGGATTTGGGGCGCGTGAAAGTGAATTTGATTCCGTGGAATCCGGGGGCGCTGCCGTTCGCGGAACCGGATCAAGGGCGGGTAGCTGCCTTTCATAAGATATTGCTGGACCGGGGCGTGCCGGTGTTTACGCGGTACTCGCGCGGACGCGACGTGATGGCGGCTTGCGGGCAACTGGCGTTGACGCAGATTGAGACTAGTGGGTAGTGAGTGGTGAGTCGTGGCGAGCGCCGAGCAAGAAGACAGCAACGATTCATAGCGCGAAAACCGGGCTATGGAAAACCGCTTGGTGTCCCACCCCCCTGTTTTTTCGTAAGCACTCATTCCAAGGAAGATAAAGTTGTTTGTTTTGACGCACTTTTGTAAGTGTTGATTCTAAACAATTTGTTCGGGTTCGTTTGCACTAAAACGGCGCGAAATTGCGGGCACTTCATAAACATTGCAAACAATGGCTTTAGGTAGTGAAGAACCCTCTAAAGCGAAAACGCCAGCAAAGATGCTGGCGGCACAAAGTGACGGGCGCTATGTTACCTAGGATTACTTATACTCTTGGAGTAAAGACTTGTCAAGGACCAAAATGGGAAACTGGAATCAAGGACGGAGGGCGATGACGGACATTAGGCGACCGGATGCGGGGCCTTGTTTGCGGTAGGAGAAGAGGAGGTCGGGGCGGCAGGCGGTGCAGAGGTCGATAGTGTGGATGTTTTGGGGGCGGAGACCGGCGGCCACGAGTTGGGAGCGGTTGGCTTTGCGGAGGTCGAGGAGGACGCCTTTGGGCGGGGGTTGGTGGCCGGGGGGCATCATGTTGAGCCACTGGATGGGATTGGGCTCGTCGCCGGTGCGGAATTCGTCGAAGTAATCCGGGGCGTCGGCGAATTGGGAGAGGAATTGGGTGGCGACTTCGGTGCCGACTTCGTAGCAGCAGGGGCCGATGCTTGGGCCGATGGCGGCAAGAAGATCAGCGGGTTTGGTGCCGAAGTTCATTTGCATCTTGCCGATGGTTTTGGCGGCGATACGGGTCAAGGTACCACGCCAACCGGCATGGATGGCGGCGATAGCGCGTTTTTGGGGGTCGACGAGGAGGATAGGGACACAGTCGGCGGTTTGGATGGCTAGAAGGAGGTTGGGGCGGTTGGTGATGCTGGCGTCGCCTCGGCAGGGATCCGAGGGGGCGGAGTCGAAGAGGTGAATGACGTCGGAATGAATTTGTTTTAGGGTGACTAGGGGGAGATCAGGGGCACCGGCAGCGGTTTGGAAGCGGCGGCGGTTTTCTTGGACGTTTTCGCTGGTGTCCCAGTCGGTGAAGCCTAGGTTTAATACCTTCTCGTTTTCCAGAGGGGAGATGCCACCGGGTGCGGTGGAGAAGGCGTGGATTAACCAGGGGAGTTTGGAGAAGGCCGGGACTTGGAGGAGTCTTAGGTTACGGGAGGTGCGGGTGGTCCAAATTGAGGATGAGCGGCGTTTCGCGCCGGTCTGTCTTGCACGAGGCCTCGCAACGGGCATAGTGCCTTCAGTATAAAGAAAACTTCTCTAAAATAAGCTGATATCCTTTGCAGCATGATTCGGCTCTTCGGCAGAGAACCGTGGTCGCTGGACTCCCTTACTCCTCCGTGGGGTGGGTTGAAATCTATTTATGAGCAAATCCGCAGTGGCGTCCTAGAACCGCTTCCTGACGAGGAAATAGTATTTAAGCCAAACAGTTTGCGTTGGATCGGCGGT
>DATEWL010000464.1:0-7444 GCA_035258025.1 Candidatus Acidiferrum sp.
CTGGCCGGCAGGTTGTGCCCACGTTTCCGGTTCGCACTCCTCGCCCACACCGCCAACTGCTCCGCCGAACCCTCCGACCTCAGGCAACATCCAGGTCTCCGTCGCGCCAAATCCCGCCAACGTACGCGCTGGCAGCTCCCAGCAATTTACCGCCTCCGTCACTGGTACAACCAACACCGCGGTCACCTGGTCCGTCAATAACGTCGCCGGCGGCAATTCCACTACCGGCACAATCACTTCTTCCGGCAACTACACCGCTCCTGCTTCTCTTCCCAATCCCAACACCATCACCATTCAGGCCACCAGCTCTGTCGATTCCTCCGCCAGCGGCTCAAGCAACGTCACCTTGCTCAATCCAACTCCAGTCCTTGTCTCCATCAATCCCACTTCGATCAATGTCGGCGCCCTGTCTCTCACCCTAAACGGCAGCAATTTCCTCAGTGGCTCTCAAGTCCTCCTGGCAGGGGTGCCCCTCACCACAACTTACGTCTCCGCGACCCAACTCACTGCCACCGGAACCGCCGCCACAGTGGGTATCTTCGCCGTCTCTGTCAGCAATCCCAACCCTGGCCAAAGCACGTCCTCGAGTATCAATATCCAAGTCACTTCTACCACCCAAACCAGTGCCTGCAGCGGCATGGCGGTCGGCGCAGGTGCAAGTCTCAACGGTTTCCGTCCTTTCCCCGCCAACAATGCCTGGAATCAAGACATCTCCGCCGCCCCGGTCGATCCTAATTCCAACTCCTACATCAATTTCATCGGCACTACCGTGCCCGTCCATCCCGATTTCGGCTCCGGCGAGTATCAGGGCAGCTACATGGGTATTCCCTACTCTGTTGTCGACTCCTCGCAAACTCCGGTGAACATTCTCTTCAACGCCTATGGCGACGAAAGCGATCCCGGTCCCATGCCGATCCCCGCAAATGCCAACATCGAGGGCTACCCCAATCCCGGCACCGGCGATCGCCATGTCCTGGTCCTCGACAACAACAATTGCTGGCTCTACGAACTCTACGGTTCCAGCGTCAACACCGACGGCACTTGGAATGCAGGCTCCGCCGCCGTCTGGGATTTACAGAACTATGATCAACGCCCGCTGACCTGGACGTCTGCCGACGCCGCAGGCTTGCCGATTTTCCCCGGTCTTATCCGCTACGACGAAGCCGCCAGCGGGCAAATCGCTCACGCCATCCGCTTCACTCTTCAACACAGCACTGCTGCCTACGTCCTGCCCGCTACGCACTGGGCCTCAAACTCCAGCGCGCAATTCGCCGCACCCATGGGTATGCGCCTTCGCCTAAAATCCACTTTCGACATATCTAGCTTCTCCGCCACCAATCAGGCCATCCTGAAAGCTCTCAAACAATACGGCATGATCATGGCCGACAACGGCTCGTCGATGTACATCAGCGGCGCACCCGACGATCGCTGGAGCAACGACGATCTCCACAATCTCACCACGCTCACCGCGTCCGATTTCGAGGTCGTCGTCCTCGGCACCGTCTATACCTCCGCTAATCTTCCGCAAGGCTCCGCTCCGACGATCTCCAGCTTCACTGCCAGCACAAGCAATCCGGTCTCCGCAGGAACTGCTGTCACACTCTCCTGGAACGCCACCGGCGCGTCCTATTACATCGTTTCCCCGCAAGTTGGCGCCGTCCGCGGCACCACCGCAGTCGTCAATCCATCGGTCACAACCACTTACACTCTGTACGCCACCAACCAATTCGGCCGCACCGCCGCCACGGTGATAGTCACCGTACAGTAATTCCCGCAACCTCTTGGCGTCTCCTATAACAGTTGACACGCCTACGCGCGTAGAGTATCTAATCCTTAACGCGCGCCCCGCCTCTGCCTCCCTCGTTTTGCCGCGCGAACGTCCAAAACTGCAAGGAGCCCTTATGCCAGACAAAGTTCGACCCATCCCGGAGGGATACCATTCCCTTACTCCGGCCATCACCTGTAAAAACGCAGCCAGTGCCATCGACTTCTACAAAGAAGCCTTCGGCGCCACCGAAATCAACCGTATGCCCGGCCCCGGCGGCATGATCATGCACTCCGAGCTGCGCATCGGCGATTCCGTGATTTTCGTCTCCGATGAATTCCCCGGAATGTCTGTTGCTCCAACGCCGGGCGCGACTCCTTCTTCCAACCTCTTTCTTTACGCGCCGGACGTCGACACCATCTTCAATCGCGCCGTGGCCGCCGGCGCCCAAGTCAGCATGCCTGTCGTCGACATGTTCTGGGGCGATCGTTACGGCAAGCTCACCGATCCCTTCGGCCACAGCTGGGGCATCGCCACCCACGTCGAAGACGTCGCTCCCGATGAAATGGCGCGCCGCTCTGCCGAGTGGACCGCCAACATGACCAAAGCCGCCGCAGCCGCCGCAGCCGGCGCAGGCCAAAGCTAACCCGCCCCGCCATGTAGCTCAGGGCGCCAGCCCTGAGGCTCTTTCTGCGCGCCGTTTCGTTCTGTCATGCCGCCCTTCCCTCCAGGGAAGGGCGGCTTCCTTTTTCATTGCAGCCATATCCACCGCGAGGGCTGCATCCCGCGGCAATCGCTCGTACAGTTCTTTTCAAGTGCCCATCGCGTTGCAGTCTGGAAAACCCAATACTCTTGTCTTCTCCCACTCAATCACAAATGTTTGCACCGAGGATGAAACAAACGTTGAAGGTGATACTATCTCGGCTCACAAGCGTTTCATCTCACAGCGGCATGCTGCCGAGGGAGAAACAGAAATGAATCGTCGCAACTTCTTGGGAAGATCTGCCGTAGGCGCGGCCGCCGCTCTATTGGGCCCAGCGCTCAGCCGCGGAAGGGCCGGCGCAGCTTTGCTGAACCGCGCCCCTTTTTTCAATCGCGATAGTTACCGCCTCTTCGCCGCTTCCGACCAGACGTATTCCGCCCGCGCCATCGATCTAGTGCAACGCGCCACCGTCATCGATATGCTCGCTCCGCTATGGATCAGCCCCAGCCGAATGATGAAAATGCTGGGCAATCCTGAAAATTTCACCGCCGCCGATTACGCCCCCTTCAAACAATCCGGCATCAACGTCTTCCACATCGCCATCGGCACCGGCGGCCCGGACGCTTACCTCGAAACCATTCAATTCCTCTCTGGCTACAACACTTTCCTCGCACGCCACGACAATTGGTTCGAGCGTGTCGAAACCCCTGCTCGCCTCGATGGCATTAAGGCTTCCGGCAAAGTCGGCATCCTGCTCGGCGTGCAAAACTCCGAACACTTCCGCAAAGTGGACGACGTCGATTATTTCTACGGCCTGGGCCAGCGCGTCTCCCAACTCACCTACAACGCGCGCAATCTCCTCGGTAACGGGAGCACGGAGCGCCGCGACGAAGGCCTTTCTGATTTCGGCATCGCTATCGTCGAACGCATGAACAAACTCGGCATGGCCGTCGACGTCTCCCATTGCGGCGACCGCACTACGCTCGAGGCCTTTGACGTCTCCAAAAAGCCCGTTCTAATCACTCATTCGAATTGCCGTGCGCTCAATCCCACTCATCCGCGCTGCAAAACCGACGAAGCCATCAAAGCCATGGCCGCGAAAGGCGGCGTCATGGGCATCACTGAAGTCCGCATGTTCATTACCGCCAAAGAACCCACGACGATTGAAACCATGCTCGACCATTATGACTACGTTGCCAAACTGGTAGGCGTGGAGCACGTCGGCGTGGGCAGCGACATCGACCTTCTCGGGTACGACGCAATGCCGCCCGACGAATTGAAGCAACTCAGAGCCAGCTACAAAGGTAGTTACGGCTTCCGCGACAAAGTTGATATCGATGGCTACAATTACGCCAAGCGCCCCTTCGACCTGGCCGAAGGTCTAATCCGCCGAAAATACTCCGACCCAAACATTGAAGCCATCCTCGGGGGCAATTTTCAGCGCGTTTTAAAGGAAATCTGGACCACCTAGGTCAGCATGCATGTTTTCGTCGGGAGCTACGCCCAGTGCTACGAGCTGGGGCTTCTAATGTTCTGTGAAAACCCGATGAACCATTTTCATCCGTCTGTCCGCCGTGCGGCAATGGCGTGAGCTCATTCGATCAATAGTTTTTTGCCAGGTATTCTCGCAGCCGGTTCATCCGAAAGCTCGCGTCGCCAGCCTCTATCTCCAAAAGCAGCCGTGCCGCGGTCAATTGGTTGCTGAAGTCCAGAGCCGCCGACGTATCGGGATTGGCGACGAGCCCAAGATTCTTCTCGATCTGTTTGGTCTCTTCCTGCACAGATTTGAGCCTGCCCTCTTGCGCCGACACGCTTTCTGCCAATTGCTGCCGCAGCGCCTCCGCCATTCTCACAACATCGCTCTCCTGCATTTTCTTCCATTCGTCGTGGGCTTGCGCCGCACTATCCAAATGTTTGTTGATCGCTCGGTTCGCAAAATTGTAGTTCACGGTGACTGCGCCGTACGGTTGGGCGCCCTGCGCCACCGGATTGACCTGCTGATGCACGCCCACCGAAAGAGCAACGTCCCAATTATTCTGCCGGCTCAACTTATCCAGCGCTCTCTGCTCACCCGTCTCGCTGCTTTCTTTCTCGGCAACCAACTCCTTCAACGGCTTGTCGCTCAGTTCAGGGACATAGATCACGCTAAGTTTCGACTGCGTGTCAGCCCGGTCGGCGTCCAGTTTGATCCTCGTGGTCTGCAGCGAGAAGAGCATCAACCGCGTCGCGTTTTGTGCTTCCACCATGCTCGAGGTCTTTTCGATCAATCCATCCAGCGATTTATACGCGCGTTCGATCAGCGCGAGCCTGTTGCGCAGTGCTTCTTTCTCCATGCTGGGGATCGCATATTGGACGGCCTGCTGCGTTTCCGTCGCGGCTTTATACAGCTCGCATTCTTTCCGTGCGACGTCCATCGTCAAGCCAGCCTTTTTTACGCTCGAAAGCCCCAGAGTGGCGCCTCCTACCACTTGCAACGGCAGGCCCGTCTCGGGCTGCGTCATCCCTGCCACAGCCGAAGGTGTGCGCAGCAAATCTCTTTGCGCCTCCGCTTGCTCCATCACGTACGCGCAGTAGGCCTGCTGATCGTTATGTTCCTGCGCCAGCGCCTTCGCGGGGACAACGAGCGCTGCAACTATCACAAACTTCCAGGGGCTCGGGTGCATTCTAATTATCCTCAGAACAAGATCGGCTTGCGGCCTAGGAAAACTGTCCTCGATTTCGCGGATTCTTTGCTGTTCAGCTCCATCTGAATCAGGAAGCCGCGAATCTGAGTCTTAAATATTGGGTGGATTGCTTGTTGTTCGCCGGTGAATATCTGTTTCACCTCGCCCACTTTGCGGCACACAACCATATTCAGGTAGCAGTCGTAGACCGCACTGCCTGCCACCGCGCTGGCCGTGTTGTCATACGGTACGAATGCGAAATACAGCGTCTGCCCTCCGGACACGATCAGGTAATACGGACTCTGTTTGGCCGTAGTGATCGCCTCTCGCAATCGATCGATCTGCCTTGTGTCTTCCTGGAGTTCTTTCTGGGCGACGTTGATGGCGACGTCAAGCTGGGCTGCCTCGGAGCGCAACTCGGCCTGCTTTTCGAGCACGTCGAGCGAGTCGGTGCCCGTGGTGGTTTTCTGCAGTACGTTGTCTGTCAGCAAGACCTCAGCAATCTTGCTGTCTGTATAGGAACTCTCGGCCTGGTTCAGGGCCGACAACTGCGTGGCTGCGTCACCTTTGGTGATCAACCCAGCAGAAAGATCTTTGTGGATGTTGGACTCGATTTCCTTGAGCTGCGCGAGGACCGCTTGCGTTTTCGAGTTGTCGGCCTGCTTCTGTGTATCGAGGGTCGCGAGTTGCTGGCCAGTGGCACGGTTGTGGGAGTGTTCGCGAGCGATGGCCTCCTGCAGTTGAGGTTCGAGCGCGAGGAGGGCCGCGCGGTGCTTTGTCATTTCCGCAATCCCGCTTTGCATTTTTTGCAAATCGACCTTCACATCCTCGATGGTTTGCTGGCTCGTCACCAACTGCTCCCGGAACGCGAGGCTCTTCTCGTCGGCCGCCGAGAGAATCACCGGCGCCGCCCACGAGTTGTTTATCGCGTAAAAGCCCATCACCCAGGCATAGGCCAAAATGCCAGCCAGCACCAGATACAGCATGGCGATGGCAAACACGCGATACAGCGTAAGCACCAGCTTGTAATGCAGCGATTGCCGCACCGGCGGCTTCTTCGTTTCCGCGGGAACCGTGTTAGCTGCTGGTGTCGCCAACGGCCACCTCGTTCACTTCTTTGGTTCGCGTGCCCCAATCTGCGGAATCCATCGTGAGCAGCGCCAGCGGCGTCAGCAGCAAGCTGCTGACAAGCGACCATGCTACATAAGCTCCGAACGCCAATGGATGCGCCACCGCTTCCCTTGCGCTGTATTTTTTAATCACCCAAGTCAGGACCGCTCCGATTCCAAGTGCTACGACCAGTGGGGCCGGCCCCGCCCAAGCCAGCGGGTCCGAAGTCAAAGCCGTAATCACCACCAGGAATCCCACCAGCGCTCCCAGCGGCGTCAGGATCAGTGTCCACACCGCGTTGGGGTGCAATTTCCAGACATGTTGTGGCAATGTTTTTAGCGTGTAAAAAAAGTCTCGTACGATGCTCCGCCGCCATCGTAATTGCTGTTTGAACAGCACGGACAGCGTGTTTGGCACCGTGGTCCAGCACAGCGCGTCATTGTTGATGTATGTCCCATATCCCCGCAGCAATGTCTGATGCGTCAAAAACCTGTCTTCACCCTGATTCACCGGTACGCCGAACCAATGTCTGGCTCGAATCGCAGGCTCAATTTCCCGCAAAAGGTCGCGACGGATCGCAAACAGGCATCCGCTGATGCAGCACACACTGCGCGTCCAATTTTCCGGAATCTTGTAAAGCTGGAAGGCCGAGTAGTAAATCACCGCTTGAATCGCGGTAATGACGCTTTCGTTCGGGTTCCGTACTCCGACTCTTCCGCCCACCGACCCCATGTGCGCTTCGCTGAAGCAAGCCGTCAGCTCGGCAATCGCGTCCGGATGAAATATGCAGTCCGAATCGATCGAAATAATAATCTCTGCCGAGGATTGCTCCATCGCATTGCAAACCGTTCGCGCCTTTCCGCTGTTCGCCGCATTGCGCCCCGTTCGTATGCGTATGTTGGTGAAGTCACGCTGCGCCTTGAGCATCCACTCGTAGCTGTCGTCCACCGAACAGTCGTCCTGCGCAATCACTTCGAATTTTTCGGGGGGATAGTTGCTCTTGCTGATGCTCTCGATGGTCTCGTAGACCGTCTTACCTTCGTTGAAGCACGGCATCAGCACGCTTACCGTGGGTTGGTAGCTATAGTCCTTTTGCACCTTCGCGCTGGGGAACGACACCTTCAGAATGATTCCCATGACGTACTTCACCACGGAAACCAGCAGGCAAAGAACCATGATCAGCCACAGCAGTACCGGAGCCAT
>DATEWL010000465.1:0-3293 GCA_035258025.1 Candidatus Acidiferrum sp.
CGTGGATGCCATCGTGAATGCAGCCAACAGCACGCTCTTCGGGGGAGGAGGTGTGGACGGCGCGATTCATGGAAAAGGAGGTCCACAGATTTTAGAAGAGTGTCGTGAAATTCGCAGAGCGCGCTACCCTTTGGGTTTGCCTACGGGAGCCGTTGTGCTCACCAGCGGTGGACGGCTCCCAGCGCGCTATGTAATTCACACGGTAGGCCCGATCACGAGAATCGGGCAAAGTCCTGACGCTTTGATGCTTGCGGCTTGCTATCGAAACGCGCTCGCCCTCGCTACCGAAAGCGGACTTCGTTCGATCGCGTTTCCCGCCATTTCAACGGGCGCCTTTGGCTATCCACCAGAGCAAGCCGCGCCTGTGGTATCGGAAACAATTGAAGCGGTTTTAGCCAGCGGATCGCCTTTGGAACAAGTGCGTTTAGTTTTCTATGAAGCGGAAGATGCGAGATTGTTCTTGAAAAACCACAAATTCACGACAAGCTGAGTGGACCCGAAAGAGGCGCACCCAATTCAAGAAGCACCGGAGTCTAGGTACATGAGATGCTGTCTCACAGCCTCCTATTCCCGTTGTTTGACACTGCCGCGCGACACCGCCTATAGTTTCGGCGAGGGGATTTTTGCGTCTTGCGCGGACCGCATTGGAGTCGCGCGTAGGCGAACCGTCGTACGGTCACACCTGAGCTGCCTAAGTAGCGTTCATCCAACGAAAAAGGGCAGAGAAAAGGGCGCCCACCGCGACCGGTTAGTTGGCGATCACCAGCAAACTTGATCGCTCTGCTGCCCGACGTGTATCGGCGAGGACAGGTTTCGATTCATGGCCACCGGATCTTTTGGCGAACGCCTGAAGCGCGAACGCGAGATGCGCGAAGTTTCGCTCAAAGAAGTGACTTCGGCCACGCGCATCGGTCCGCGCTTCCTGGAAGCTCTCGAAAACGAAGAGTGGGAGAAACTCCCCGGCGGAATCTTCAACCGCGGATTTGTGCGCTCCATCGCCCGTTTTTTGGGCCTCGACGAAGAAAATCTGCTTGCCGAATACGACCTCGCGCGCGGCGACCAGAGCATGCCCGCTCCCCAACCATACGAAAACAAACTCCCCCGCCCGCCCATCTGGCTCCCGATCTTAGCTGTGCTTGCACTGCTTGCCGTACTCGGTGGGCTTGTTGCGGGAGGCATTTATGGTTGGCGGCGCTATGCCGCATATCGCGCCGCAAAACATTCTTCCTCTCCCGCGCTTTTGCCTGGGCCAACCCAGCCCGGAACTGGGACAGCAATTTCGAGCGTGGCTACTGCTCCGTCTTCTGACCCCGTAACTTCTTCGGCCGCTGTCCCGTTGGATCTTGCCGTTTCCACTTCTGCGGCCACACGCGTGCGCATTCTCGCCGACGGCACGGCGCTGCTCGACGCCGAGATTCCCGCCGGAGAAACGCACCACTTTTCCGCCGCTCAGCAATTTGAAGTGACCGTCGCCGACTCTTCCGCGGTGTTGCTGGAATTGAACGGGCGCGCCATGCCGCCCGTCGGAACCCCCGGAGCCTCCGGTACAATAATGTTGTCCCAGAAAGACTTGAGGCAGGCATCCGGTGGAACCCCTCAGCCCTGAAGTTCTTGAAGATCTCCGCGCAGGCCGCGCACCCCGCGAGCGTAAGATCGCGGTTTGCGCCGGCGGAGCGCATCTCGCGCCCGCAGACCGCGCGGAAATCCTCGCGGTGCTTGCCGGGGACGTCGATGAAATGGTGTCCGAGCGCGCCCAGCAGGCCATCCTTTCGCAACCAACAGAAACCTTTGTAGAAGCCCTGAAGCGCGAAAAGGCTATTCCCGCGCTTTTTGCTTACGCCGGAAAACATCTCGGGGACAAACCTGGCATCTGCGACGCGATGGTGCAAAACAAGAACTGCTCGGCGGAATACCTGGTCCCCATCGCGCGTCATCTCTCTTCGCTCGGCATCACGGCGCTCATGGAAGACTTGGAACGCGTCAGCGAGTCCCCCGCGCTCGCGGCCGCCCTTGAGCATTCCTCGTCCATCACCGCGGACCAGAAGCATCTGCTCCACGAGCTGCTGGGCTCCGCGATGGACGAAGCAGCCCTTGCGGAAGCGGCAGCCGAAGCCGAGCCTGATGTCGCCAAGCGTCAGACGCTTCTCATGCGCCTCGCGAAAATGAGCGTCTCCGAGCGCGTGCAGTTCGCGATCAAAGGCGGATCTGAGGCGCGACGCACGCTGATTCGCGACTCGAACAAAGTCGTGCAGCGCGCCGTGCTGCAATCCCCTCGCCTCACGGATCAGGAAGTCGAAGCCTTCGCCACCATGACCAGCCTCACGGACGAAATTCTTCGGCTCATCGCAGGCAACCGCAAGTTCCGAAAAAACTACGCCGTGGTGCGCAATCTTCTGAACAATCCGAAGACCCCGCTGGACGTTTCTTTGCACATGCTCCCGATGTGCAACGTCATGGACCTCAAGAAACTGACCAGCAACAAAAATGTACCGGAAACTCTGCGCACGACCGCCATTAAGCTCCAGCGCACGAGAGCCGAGCTCAAGAAATAATTTTTCGCAGGCCGCGGCCGTCTTCCGCGACCGCTGTTCCCGATGGAAATGTATCGCCGTTGCTGCGATTTGGCTCTACAATCATGCGCGGAGACGGACAAATATGATATTCCCATTCAACCAGCGCTGGGTTGCGGCCTTCTTTGCTCTTGGTGTCTTCGCTGCACTGCCACTTGCGCCTGTTCTCCGGTCGAATGAAAGCAGCGTGGGGAATCAAGAGAAGGCAGCAGAACCGTGGAAAGACGCGGATGTACTGCATGCAGCTGACCTCGTGCGCGAAATTGGGAACGCCAAGGACGGAGGCGCTCCGACAATAGTTTACGTAGGCTTTCGCACGCTCTTCGAGGGTGGGCACATTCCGGCAGCGTCTTTTCATGGCACAGCCTCCAAGGAAGAAGGCCTCGCGGAATTGAAAAAATGGCTTGCCAGCCTGCCCCGCTCAACAAACCTGGTGGTCTATTGCGGATGCTGCCCGTTTGATCACTGCCCGAACATCCGGCCCGCCTACGCGGCTCTGCATGAAATGGGCTTTACCCACGTGCGTGTGCTTGTGCTTCCGACAAGTTTCGCGGCGGATTGGGTCGAGAAGGGCTATCCCATAGAAAGGTCTAGGATCGGCTAATTAACTCAAAGATGGCTGCGGCAACTCCAAGTCTCTGCGTTGCATCTGGCAAAAGAACGGCTCGATCTTAGGCGAGCCTCATGACGGAGGGCAACATGGCGCTCTGGTCCAGCATCCGG
>DATEWL010000466.1:0-3334 GCA_035258025.1 Candidatus Acidiferrum sp.
GTAGAAACGACGAACGGGATTCCCGTAGTGTGGAAGGAAAGGCCTGGCAAGTACACAGGCCTTTACCAGGAAAAGACCATCCAAGCATCGTATCCCGTGATCATTTTTTGCGGCTATGAGTCATGGGCCGTTCTGTATGCATGGACAGGCACGCGCATTACCAAGACTTGGCTATCCGACTAAATAACAGAGCACGTTATCCGCTTACAGGATTTTTTTGCCGAGGGCGGAGAGGACTAATTCGACGCCGAGGAGCGCGGTGCGGTTGTGTTCGTCGATGATGGGATTTATTTCGACGACTTCGAGCGAGACCATAGCTTCGGAGTCGGCGATCATTTCCATGGCAAGGTGAGCTTCGCGGTAGGTGACGCCGCCGCGGACGGGCGTGCCGACGCCGGGAGCATCGCTCGGGTCGACAAAGTCCATGTCCAGGCTGACAGCGATGCCGGCGGTGTCGTCCATGGCGTATTTAAGGGCGTCGGACATGACTTCGCGCATGCCGCGCTCGTCGATGTCGCGCATGGTGAAGACGTGGATGCCGGATTTTTTTACGATTTTGCGTTCCTGAGCGTCGAGGTCGCGCGCGCCGACGATCACGATGTTGGCGGGCTCGGCTTTGGGTTTGAAGCCGAGAAGGTCGACAAGTTCGGGCGCACCGTAGCCCATGATGGCGGCGAGAGGCATGCCGTGGACGTTGCCTGAAGGGGAAGAGTCGGGCGTGTTCATGTCGCCGTGCGCGTCGAGCCAGAGATAGCCGATCTGCTTTTTGTCCTTGCGGAAAAAGGAGGAAACGCCCGCGGCCACGCCTGCAGCGATGGAATGGTCGCCGCCCAGAACGAGCGGGAGGAAGCCTTCGCTGAGGGATTTGTCGACGGTGACGGCGAGATCCTTGCAGGTTTCCGCGATTTCTTGAAGATACTTGGCATGCTTTTCGCCGACCTGCATTTCTTCTGGCTGTTTCACTTCGAGGTTGCCGATGTCTTCGACGGTGACGCCGAGCTGTTTGATGCGCGCCTGCAGGCCAGCGCCCCGTAGGGCTGAGGGGCCCATGTCCACGCCGCGGCGGCTCTGGCCCAGGTCCATGGGTACGCCGATGATTCGAACTTTTTGAGCCATTAGGCTTCTCCGTGACGCAACGGACGATTCGTAACCGCGAAAACGCGCGCGGAATTCCGCGCGGATGGCGAGACGCGAAGTGCGCCCCAATCTTCCGTTCAACTAAGGAATGCGAGAGCTACAGGTACTGCGAACTACCCCGCACTAAGGATACACGCGGTAAATCATTCGGGGAAAGGGGATGACTTCCCGGATGTGTTCGGTTCCACAAATCCACGCCACGGTGCGCTCCAGGCCGAGCCCAAAGCCGGAGTGTGGCACGCTGCCGTAGCGGCGCAGGTCGAGATACCACTGGAAAGATTCTTCGGGCAAGTTGTGCTCGCGCAAACGCTTTAAAAGCAAATCGTAATCGTGGATGCGCTGGCTGCCGCCGATGATTTCGCCGTAGCCTTCGGGAGCGATCATGTCGAAGGCGAGAGCGAGTTCGGGGCGCTGGGCGTCGGGCTGCATGTAAAACGCTTTGATGGCCGAAGGGTAGTGGTGGATCAGCACGGGGCGGTCGAAGGAGCTGGAAATGATGGTCTCCTCGTCGCCTCCAAAATCGTCGCCGAATTTCGCCGGGTTGCCGCCTTTGTTTAAAACCGCTACAGCGTCTTCGTAGCTGATGCGCGGAAACGGCGGCTTGATGTTTTCGAGTTTACTCACGTCACGCTTTAGCGTTTCGAGTTCGCGCGATTTGTTTTTTACAACTCCTTGCACGATCGCGCTGACGAGTCCTTCGGCCAGCTCCATAACTTCGTCGAACTCGACGTATGCAGCTTCGGGCTCGAGCATCCAGAACTCGGTGAGGTGGCGGCGTGTCTTGGATTTTTCGGCGCGGAAGGTGGGCCCAAACGTATAAACCTTGCCCAAAGCCATGGCGATGGCTTCGGCATAGAGCTGGCCACTCTGAGTCAAGTAAGCTTTTTGATCGTCGATGTAATTCACTTCGAAGAGCGTGGAGGTGCCTTCGCAAGCGGCCGGAGTGAACATCGGTGCGTCGGCAAGAGTGTAGCCCTGGCCGTCCATAAATTCGCGGGCCGCGCGGATGGCTTCCGCGCGAATACGAAGGATGGCGGCCTGGCGCGGCGTGCGAATCCAGAGGTGGCGCTGATCGAGCAGAAAATCGACACCATGCTCTTTGAGTTGGATGGGAAATGGCGTAACTTCCGGAACTTTCTGGACGATCTGAATCTTGGCAACGCCCATTTCAAAGCCGCCCGGGGCACGCTGTTCGGCGCGAATCCTTCCAGTTACGATGACGCTCGATTCCTGCGTCAGCCCCTTGAGCGCTTCAAAGGCTTCGGGGTTTTCCTTGAGAGCGCAGACACCTTGGATAATTCCCGTGCCATCGCGAAAAATCGGGAACATCAATTTGCCGGATTCGCGCAGGTTATAGAGCCAGCCGCGAATCGTGACTTCCTGCCCGTCGAATTTGCCTGACTGCTCGATAGTGATGATGGTCATAGTTGGATTTTGCGTTGAGAGTTTAAACAAACAGCTTATCAGAGAGAGCGCATTCGTTACGTGATAGGAGCGAACTCTTATTGTGGCTCTGCAGAGGGTAATTCAATCGCGAAGAGCTTCCCAATCGTCAGGGTAGATCGTAGGCGAAACAATGTCGCCAAGGATTTTAATCGAGCCCCTCATAGAACCGATCAACTTGGCGCGGTCCACTACGGGAATGGGCTTAAGCACAAGGATTTCGGCGACTGTCTTTCCTCGCCGAGTGATTCGGAAAGGTCGCTTCGTCTTCTGGGCGCGCTTGATGATTTTGTTGAACTTGCTTTTGAACTCGGAAATGGATAGTTCGTCCACGGTGATTCACCTTTAGAATTATCGGCGATGACGCCGTTTCCGGTCAACGAGCAGTCAGTTCCACTCACGTTCAAAGCGGTCGAGGGACGCGCTGGCCGCGCTTAGCTGCTCGGCGGCCGATGGGGCGTCGTGGCCAGTCTTTTCTTTCAGCTCGAGGGTGAGGGGGAGATCCGGCTCAGGGGCGGATTTCAGGATTTTGACGGCCGATTCCCAATCGATAGAGCCATCGTAGGGCGGGAGGTGCTCGTCTTTCTCGCCGTGATTGTCGTGGATGTGCGCGGAAACAGCCAGTTCGCGCAGCGGGGCAAAGCCTTTTTCGATACGTTCGGCTTCAGGGCCATCGGACAGATGCGCATGGCCGATGTCGAAGTTGAAACGGAGGCCGGCCAGGCGCGTTTCGTCAACGAATGCGCGAAGATAG
>DATEWL010000467.1:0-5085 GCA_035258025.1 Candidatus Acidiferrum sp.
CGGGTCGGCCAAATACTTCGCTACATCCGCGTATGCCAGTTTTTTGGCCTCAATCATCGTGTGCAGCGCCTTGGTCGAGCCAAATCCAGAATCCTTTTCCCCCAGCGGAAACGTCTCCATGATGTTCAGCATCTCAAGCGCCCCAATTCCCTGCCCGTTTGGCGGCATCTCGTACACCGTCCAATCGCGGTAGGTCGTCGAAATCGGCTCGACCCACTCGCTGGAGTACTGCGCCAAATCCTGCTCCGTCATCGTCCCGTTATGCCGCTTCATCGCGTCCAAGATTTTCTTCGAAATCTCTCCCTTGTAAAACGCGTCTCTCCCATGCTCCGCAATCTGACCCAACGACGCCGCCAAATCCGGGTTCTTGAACACTTCCCCCACCTTTGGCGCGTGATCCCCCGGCAAATAAAGACTCGTCGCCGCATCATCCGTGCGCAAAAGATCGACCTCCACCGCCCAATACGCCGCATCCCACTCCGGCACGGGAAAACCATCCTGCGCCGTTCGAATCGCCGCCGCCAAATCCTCTTTCAATTTCTTCCGTCCAAACTTGTCCGCCAATTTCTGCCAACCGTCCACCACGCCCGGCACAGTTATGGAATGCACGCCCGTCTGCGGCATGCTCTTCAATCCCTGCTTCTGCAAAAATTCAATCGTCAATCCCTTGGGCGCCCACCCGCTTGCGTTCAATCCATAAAGCTTGTTCGCCTTCGCGTCATACACAATCACAAACAAATCCCCGCCGATCCCGTTCATCATCGGCTCAACCACGCCCATCATCGCGTTCATGGCAATCGCCGCGTCCACCGCATTCCCGCCATGCTCAAGGATCCGCACGCCCGCCTGCGAAGCCAGCGGCGACTCCGAAGCCACAATCCCATTCCGCGAAATCACCATCGACCGCGTCTGCCCGCGGTCCTGCCCTTCCGCGCCCACCGTCAGCATCAACGTCGCCCCCGCAATCAACAAAAATCGAACAACATGCAAGCGCCCACGGCAAACCGACTGCTTCGCGTCAGCTCTCATCATTCCTCAACCCCTCCGCCCAACTCCAAGCGCGCCACGCATCTTACGTTAATTTCCCTCACTGGCGTTACTCGGAAAGTTCCATTCAAATCTCCGCATCTCAGGCAGTCTCCGCCAAATAAGAAAACCTCCTCGGGCTCAGTGGCTCGAGGAGGTTTTCTGCTTTTGTGTAACTTTTGTTTTTAGAAGTGATGGCCTCGATCGTCGTCGTCATCGCTCTTCGGTGCAAACGCCACTCCGCGGAACACCTCTCCGGCACGCGCAGAACGCACCGTCCGGAAAGTTCCCAGCCAGCCACCCGTAGGCGGCGTGGTTGCGGAGACTACGTCGGTTACCTTCACTAGCTTGTTCGGATCCGCTCCGTTATCGCCATTGGCGCTCACCGTCGACGTGACGGCCCAAATCGTCGCCGTCCCGTCGTGATTTACGCGTCCGGCGATGTTTCGGCAACCACCGGTCGCCGGAAAAATCGAAGCCGGATAGTGGTCCACGCTATATTGCACACCGATGTTCAGGCCGTTCTGCAATACATAAACCATGGTCCAAACACCGTTCTGCAGCACCCACTTCTGCAAACCGGCCGTCGCCTGCGATTGCGCGTCCGCGACGTTGCCATTCACCGGCGGCGTCACAAACGTTCCGTCGCCCTCATCGCAAACATACAGCGTGTTTGCATTGGCAAAGAACATCCCGAATGGAAAATTCGTGCTCGTGCTTGCTTCCGTGTTCGGAAAGCCGGGTAGAATCGTGAGCGGCACGGTTGCTAACTCCGCTGCCGTCCCCGCTGGTAACGTGCCTGCAGTCCCTTCTTGAAACACGGAATTAATTCCATTGCCCCCGCTGCCTTTGCTGACGTACACCGTGTTGTTGAAAATGGTTATGCCGCGGAAATTCGTGTCCTTGCCTTGCTTGTCGCTGGATAGGAACTCCAACCTCCCGATCATGCCGATGTTCGGGGGCACAGGTGGTGTGAGTCCAGGGATCAAAAGTTCCGCGCCCGTCGCATTGATCAGCTCAAATCCCGGGATCGTAAGTGCCAGCTGCTTCTTCCCGATATTCCCGCTGTTGTCGTTGCCCACCATGTAGTAGATGCCGTTGCTGCCCTTGATCGCCGCGCGTCCATTGTCGCCGCTGTACGCATTTCCGCCGGTGATGCTGAGGTGACCATGCACGTCCACTTCCGCCACCGCGCGATAGTAGGCTGTGGGGATATTCGGCGTGCTCTGCAAGTTCGACGTAACCGGATTCGTCGGATCGCATATCGCCGGCGTATTGGAAGCCGAAACGTCAATCAAATTTGGGGCCGTCGGAGAAACTTCAGTGCCGCCGCATCCAACCCCGCCGTGATAGCCCATGAATGTCAGCGACTTGCCGTCCACAGAGAGGTTCAGGGCCAGCTCCGACTTCGAGCTGAAGCTCGTCACGATCTTGTCGCTTGGGATTGGCAACGTGCCCAGTACCCAGCCATCCTCGGTAATGTTTTCCAAAAAAATCGGTGAAGTGATTCCAAAGCTGCCGTCGCTGCCGGAGTTGTTCCAGACGTTGTGCGAGTCCTGATCGTTGGGAGCTTCGCCGTTATCGCTGGCGAACCCGCACGGAACCGCTACGGGCGTAGTGCCTCCCGCGATCAATGGCACTTGCACCGTCAATCCAGTTGCACCTCCCATGCATCCCGGCGGCAAAGCCTCGCCTGGGATCACCGTCGAAGCCGTTCCCGTATACACGCTCTTGCTCAGAACCAAACTATCCTCTGCAAATCGAAAATGCTGGTCGTGATGATCGTCATCATCCGCAGCCATTCTGCTGACAAACATTCCTCCCGCCAATCCAAACGCTGTTGCCACTGCCAAAATTGCCAAAGTACGCCGTTTTTTCACAAGTGTAGCCCTCCAAGGCGCACGCATCCTCCCACGTACAAAACACCACAGCTTTGCTCCTCTGTTAAGAGTCCGTGAACCTTAGGTTGCTAGTACTGATACTCGCAGGGGCACGATGCATCGTGCCTCTCGCCAAACTCGACTTCAGAACATGCTCTTTGCCCATCGTAACAAAAAACACCATACTCAATACTGGTCCTTGATATGGTATAATCGGAGTTATGCCAACAGCCCGCAAAATCACCGTTGAACTACCAGAAGAACTCCTCAAGAAGGCGCAACGCGCTAGCGGCACGGGCGTTACCCAGACTGTTCGTAGTGGCCTTGAGCTTCTCGCCGCATCGGACACCTATGCCCGCCTGCGCCGATTCCGCGGCAAAGTTCGATTCTCGCGCACGTTGGCTCAGCTAAAAGACGATCGATGATCGCCGCCGACACAAGCACTTGGGTTGCGTTTCTGGATGGAACCGTTGGTGACGATACCTTACTGCTGGACAAAGCGCTGCAGGACCGTCAGCTGGTGATGGTGCCGGTCGTGCTCACCGAACTCCTGAGCGACCCCAAACTTCCGCCGGCCCTCGCCGCCAGCCTCGTGGATGTGCCCTTGCTCCAAATCGAATCTGGTTTTTGGCAACGGGCTGGCGCATTACGCGCAAAAGTCCTCTCGAAGGGTCGCAGGGCTCGCCTCGCTGATTCCCTGATTGCACAGAACTGTGTGGACGCAGGCGTTTCCCTCATCACCCGCGACCGCGACTTCCGCGCCTTCGCCCAAGCCACGGGCCTCCGTCTCCCAATCAGTCCCTGAGTAACCGGACAGCTCCCAAGTCCGATCGGTCCCAAGGAGCCGTCGGCGCGAACTAATCAGCCACAATTTATTCAATCGTGTGCCACCCAGCTGCCCTAGAGGACTTACCTGATGGGCCTTTGGGGGTTTTACCGTCTGGACGAGGACACTCCTGAGCGTGAACGTGTCCTCAACATGTCATCAAAAGGAGAGTCAGGCACGAGACCGATCCAAAGATCGAAGCTATCGGCGGACGCGTCATTCCTGCCCTCCCTGAAGAAGGGTAAAGTGTGGATTTCGTGCCCCGACTGTCAAAGTGGCCGGATCCATAGATCAAGAACCAGAGGAATTGTTGAGCCCCTACTAGCCTTCTTTCGGATTCGACCGTATCGATGTGATGAATGTGACTATCGTTTTTTTCGCTGGTGTGTTCCACACAAATCTAAGGCAATTCGGTCGCCAAGGACTATTAATGCCTAAGCCTATCAACTACTCAGACCCCAAGAGGCATCCAATAGTGGCCACGCGCCGTACGATGATATGGATTAAAGGGTCGCGCTTTCAGGGGAGCGGCTGCTCCGAATGTGCATGGGTGTTCAGTCCGTCGGGGCCACCCGTGGGCGACTCGCTCTCGGAAATGATGGAGAGGTACGAGCGCCGGCGCGATAAGGAATTTGCCGCACATGTTTGTGCTGAACACCCTCGATCGAAGAATCCAGATGTCTGAATTATCCGGTCACGCTACTTTGCACAAGTCGCGTCGGTGACTGCCGCCTGGCCCTTTCCCGAATAATTCGACTCCCATGGCAGATGGTACGGACGCGAGGCGCGAGGACGAACCTGGTGGCCCACCCGTCGGTTTAACGTGTGGGCTTTTGACTTTTCCACAGTCTCACAAAACCGTCTCAATCCCGCGATCGATGAGTGGAGTCGCTCGCTACTCACTACTAACTACCCACTGCTCGCCACTCAATGTAGACTGTAGGTTCCCTCCGCCATTGACCTCGACCGACCGCTGCGGAGCAAAGCCCCATGCCTGAAGAAAACAAGCTGACCTCGGCCCCTCCTGCCAGCGCCTCTGACTCCAATAAGGACGCGCTGATTGACGCTCTGCTGGCGGGGCGCTGCGCTGATCCGTTTGCCGTGCTCGGACCGCACCCCATTTGGTCGCCCTTGGGCCACGGCTGGGCTATTCGTTTCTTCCGGCCCGGCGCCGCCAACGCGAGTGTGTTGGTGCAAGGCGTTGCCGAGCCCATTCCCGCGCGCAAGCTGCGTCCCGAGGGATTCTTCGAGGCCGCGCTTCCGGATTCGCATCAGGGCTCGCCCGCTCCATCTCACTATCGCATTCGCTATCGTACCGGCTACGGCGAAACCGTCGAGACCTTTGATACGTAT
>DATEWL010000468.1:0-3699 GCA_035258025.1 Candidatus Acidiferrum sp.
ACCAGCGAAATGGCGCCCACATAGTACCCTGGCGTCAGCCCGTGGAACGGAAAGAAAAAGCCCGTGATGCTGGTTAACGCAGTGGTCAGCAAGAAAATCCCATTCCAGCGATCGAGACGCTTCCCGGCGATCATCCCAAACAACGCAATGAGCCCGGTGAAGATGCCAATGAGACTCAAGAGCACGTGAAAGAACGTGTACGGCGCCATACCAAAGACCATGGATTATCCCTTCTGGGCAAAAATGCCCTTAGATGATCGAGGTCGATATAAAGGGTGTATTTTTCTGCATTTACAGATGGTTCGCAAGACGCATTTTGGGGCGGGCCCGACCTGGCCAGGGCTGAGAGGCCTCGCCGCTTGGTGGAAACTGAGGACTGATAACTGGGCGGCCAATCAGAACGATGAACGGAAGGAATGGAAGGTACCCCTGGTACTAAGGATTGATGCTTGACCGGGCTTCTGGCTTTGCTACGCTAGGATACCCCTTCTCGTACGACGCGAGGGCCTCGTCATCACCGCCCTCCCCAAGAGGAGGACATTATGCCAGGCGCAGAACGCAGACAACTTACCCGCCATAATAACCGCACACCGCTGCGATTTCGGTCGACAGGGGTGGCTGCGGACAAGAGCGACCATTTCACGGAAGCGCTAAACATCTCACGCGGAGGGTTTTATTTTGCCTCGTCGGCCCCTCTACAGGTCGGGATGCCCATTGAAGTCACTCTGAGGATTCCCGGTGAAAAGACAGGGAGCCAAACCGAGGAGATGAACTGCACTGCGCGTGTCGTCCACGTGAAGAATGAGGCCTACGCGGATGGCCGCATCGGTTTCGGGGCGGAAATTGTGAAGTTCAGCTCGGCGCGCGGGTAGGCGCGCTGTATCTCGAAGAGTTCGCGGGTAAATCACTCAAAATTTGCAGTTTTTTGTTTCACTGACGCTTCTATTTTGGGCCGAGGTTCAGCGCTGTTGGATGCTTCGGTTGATAAAGACCGATCTCTCCGCCGCCCGGAAGTCCGATCTTCGTTATGGAGCCCCATCTTTCTTCGTGAACCGCAGAGCACTTGACTCCCTTTTTCGCGAGCGCTGCCATTTCTAATTTCAGGTTGTCGCACATGAAATAGAGTTCGTGCGGACCATTGTTTTCGGAGGGGTGAAACGCGGCCTCGCCGGGCGGTAGCGCGAAAATCAGCCAGCCGTGTCCGGCATCCACGGACTGGAAGCCGAGTACGTCTCGGAAGAAGGCGCGGTCCGCCTCCGCGTCCTTCGTGTATACGATTACGTGAGCCCCCGAAATCATCAGGCCCTCCATAGTAAAGACGCGGAGATTCTGGCAGGAGGCAAGTTTAGTGGAAACTGCAAAATACATTCAATCTCAAACAAATTAGAATTCGGCCAGAATTGCGGCTCAGGGTTTGACGGCGGGAGCAGTCGTTATGGTTTTGGCGCTGCCAATGTTTTCGAAACGGTCATAGGCGCGCACGGCGATGGTGTGCTCGCCGGGAGCGAGATTACTCAGCGAGAATTCGTATTTTTCGCTGGGGGCGTCGCTGACGTTTCCGATGGGGGCGAGGAGTGTCCATTCGCCGCCATCGAGGCTGTATTGGGCGCGTTCAATGCTGCTTGCTGCATCCTTGGCGACGAATTGGATCAGTAACACATCGGAGTGGGCTGCGCTGGATTGGGACTGTTCCCGAGCGGCTTTCAACCCTTCGATCACGGGAGGCGTGTTGTCGACTTCGAAGCGTTCGCTTTCGCGTTCCGTTTTCAGGGCGACAGCTGGAGGATTCGAAGGCCCGTCGGTCGCAATAATCTTCAGGTAGTAGGCGCCATCGGGGAGTGTGGTGGTGTCCCAGGAATAAAATTTTTGATCGAGTTTGTCCTTCAGCAATTTCCACTCGTGTTCGTTTTCGCCGCGATAGTAGACGCTGTAGTGCAGATCGTCGTCGTTGTCGTCGTGGGCGCTCCACACCACGGATTGATAGCCTTTTTCACGGAAACCTTGGGGAGGTTGTTCGAATTTTACGGGTGTTGTGGTCTGCGCGATGAAAACGCCGGGAGTGTTTGGTGTCGGCGGCATTTTAAGAGCTACGCTTGGCGCCTGGCCGGTCGAGATGATCGTGTTGCCTTGCGCGCGCACTCCTGGATCCTGCAGGACGATGGCATCGATAACGGGTGCGACGTTACGCGGTAGGTAAGCGAGGCTGACCCAATTGATGCCGTCGCCGGGGCGACCGTCGTGAATGACGGCTTTCCATTGGAAGAATCTCGCGCTTGGTGCCTCAACAGAGCTGCCGGGTTTCGAATACGGTCCGAACCAGCGGGACCATTCCTTTCCGGGATCTTCGGTGTTGCCGGAGCGGACGAAAAACTCGAGGCGCGGTTCGCCACCGGATGCGGCAGCGGATTTCGTTGAGGCCACAGCTGCGGGCGGCGGACCCCACCAATCGAGGCGCCCCCACTGCGAGAAAAGTTGCGCATCAAAGGAGCGCGATTCGTACGTGCCTTCGGGTTCGTATTCGGGGCCGACGGAGAAAACTTTTCCGGGATTCGCGGTGCACAAGAAAACTTTGCCCGCGGCGTTGCGCGCGATGCCAGTGATTTGCGCTGAGCCGGCTTTGGCGAGCTGCGCGAAAACGCCGTGGCCATCGATGGCCAGGAGAGCGCCGTTATTACCCGTGCCTGCCAGGACGCGGCCGTCGGAGGCCAGGCCGAGCGAATAGACAACATCATCGCGGGAAGCCCAGAGCTCATCGGGCGCGCCATCTGGAGAAAGGCGATAGATGCTGCTGGAGAGTGTGGGCGGAAACGCGACGAAGGGAGTCGACGGCTGTATCTGACCAGAAACAGTGCCGGTGACACCGCCAACGCTAGTCGTGAAAGTCGTGGTTCCTTGCGGCGAACTGATAATCGTTGTGGAAGGCGTGGAAGTGGTGCGCTGTTTTTCGCCGATGGCGGCGACGTAGATGGAGCCATCGGGAGCGACGGCTAGTGAAGTGACCTCACGCTTGGAGGTTTCGTAGAGGACGAAGCCATCGGCGACGGATCCGGAAGAATCTTTATCTTTGCGCGGAGCTTTTGCATCGGGACGCGCGATGCGAAGAACGCGGCCGTTGGGCTCGGTACCGGCGAGAAGATTTTTGTTTGCGTCGAAAGCGAGGACGCGGATGTGAGCTTCATCGCTGGCGTAAAAGAGGTCGCCTTTGCCTTCTGGCGTGACGGCGAAGACCTGGCCTTTGTCTCCGGTAGCGACATAGAGAATACCGTCGGCGCCGAAAGCGATGTCCCAGATGTATTTTGTTTTGGGATCGAAAAAGACAGATTTTTCGCCGGAAGCGGAGACGCGATAGACCTTGCCGTCCGGGGAAGTGGCTGCGTAGAGCGTTCCTTTGGCGTCGAAAGCGATCGATTGAGCCACTAAATCCGTGGATTCAAAAACGGTAGTTGGTTTGCCGCCGTTATCGAAGCGAAACACTTTTGCGGGAGAGCCGCCTGCAGCGTAGAGAGCGCCCTTCGGGTCGAGACGAAGCGACCACAAATAGGAGGCATCGGCATCGGCGAGGAGTGTGAATTTTGGGGCGAGTTCGAGCCGGCCGTCGCTGCGAACGGCGACACCATGGGCCGTGCCTTTGAGGAATTCTTCGTAAGTGGTTTGAAGCCAGCGGCGGGTGTGCTCGGCATGGAGAGGGGAGAAGGGTGA
>DATEWL010000469.1:0-6673 GCA_035258025.1 Candidatus Acidiferrum sp.
GAAAAGTTTCCCGAGCTAGACCTGGCGCAAGAATGGCTCGCGCGTGGTTACGCTGGTGAGATGAAATATCTCGCGGACGAGCGCCGCAGCAATCCACAAAGCGTCATGCACGGTCTTCGCAGCGTGATCGTCTGCGCCTTGAACTACAACTCACCCGCGCAACGATCCGTCGACGCTTTCTCACCGGAGAGAACCGAAGCGCGCGGCTGGATTTCCCGCTACGCCTGGGGACAGGACTACCACGAAGTCCTCCAGCAGAAGCTCCAAACCTTGGTGAGCAGCCTCCCTGAACGGTTCAGTGAACCCCACGAAGCGCGGATCTACGCAGACACCGGCCCCCTGAATGAGCGTATCTTTGCCAAACGCGCCGGCCTCGGCTGGCTCGGAAAAAACACGCTATTACTGAACGCCAAACTCGGCTCCTGGTTTTTTCTCGGCTTGATTCTTACGACCCTCGATATTCCTCCCACGCTCGGTCCAACCGAATTGCCTTCGCCGGATCTCTGCGGCTCTTGCACAAAATGTATCGATGCCTGCCCCACCGGAGCGCTCGTCGAACCCTACGTGATGGACGCACGCCTCTGCATCTCCTATTTGACAATCGAACTTCGCGGAAGCATTCCTGAGGCATTGCGCGAACCTACGGGCCGTCACGTCTTCGGCTGCGACATTTGCCAGGATGTATGCCCCTGGAATCGCCGTGCTCCAGTGACACAAGCTGCGGAGTTTCAGCCAAGAACTATTTCACAGGCGACGACCGCCCTCTCACAAGAATCCCGACCTGTCGTTGCTGAGGAGAACGATGAAGAATCCCTCTTCCTGCCGCGCCTAGAGTCGATTGCGGCAATGAGCGAAGACCAATTCCGCACTGTCTTTCGCGGAAGCCCGGTCAAACGAACAAAGTGGCGCGGCTTGGTGCGTAACGCATGCATCGCCCTCGGCAATTCCGCTCCAGCACCCGGCACGTCCCAGCATGTAAGGATTTGCAACCTCCTAACCCAACTCTCAGCTTCTGGCGAGCCGCTGATCGCCGAATCTGCCCATTGGGCTCTTTCGCGCATCCAATAACCGTGGCGAGTTCTTAGCCTCAACACTGCTGCTTAGGGACGTCCCTAGGACCTCCCATTATGGAGCAGTATGGAACAGTTGGTTGATAGAGCGGTATGATACAGTCGCCTGGTTGGCCAGCCTCCTCGCCGCAGGAGTTCCCCATGAATCGCCGAAATTTCCTGGTGAATAGCGGGATTATCGGTGCGGGATTGCTTGGAGCGGGCAGCGGCGCTTCTGCGGTTTTGCGTTCCGGCACCGCGTCAGATTTTGCATCAAATCTCAAACTGGAGGAAAAACCCGTGGCATTTACCGTCCCACCGTTACCTTACTCATTCGACGCACTCGAACCCTACATTGATGCCAAGACCATGGAAATTCACCACGACAAACACCATGGCGCCTACGTCACCAACCTGAACAAAGCGCTCGATGGCCACGCTGATCTCCAGGCCAAATCGCTGGAAGATCTTCTGAAGAGTCTCGACTCCATCCCGGAGAACATTCGCGCCGCTGTCCGCAACAACGCTGGCGGCCACTGGAACCATTCGCTCTTCTGGACGCAGATGAAAAAGGGCGGTGGTGGCGAGCCAACCGGCGATCTCGGCTCGGCCATCGCTTCGACTTTTGGATCCTTCGCTGGCTTCCAGGAAAAATTCGCCGCCGCTGGACTCGGTCGCTTCGGCTCCGGGTGGGCTTGGCTTATCGTCAAGGATGGCAAACTCGCTATCGATTCGACGCCGAATCAGGACACCCCGTTTATGCTCGGCGGCAAGGCCGTACTGGGTATTGACGTTTGGGAGCACGCTTATTACCTGAAATATCAAAACGTGCGCGGCGATTACATCAAGGCTTGGTGGAACGTAGTCAACTGGGATTCCGCCGCCCAGCACTACGCAGCTGCAAAGAAGTAATTAACGACGCAACGCATCCACAAAAACACGAAGGCCCGGCTCGATGAAGTAGAACCGGGCCTTTGTGTTTTCACTAATTTGTTGCCAGTGAGTTTGGATTAGGCCATCAGTTGCCGTTTTGCCAGCGGCAGAATCGCGCCGCCACGAGAGCCATTGTTATAATTCTGTGGTACTGGCCCAAACGTGCGTGCTTCCCTCGTTGCAACGGGCATCGGCATGGGCATCGGCCCAATGGTATTGCGCGAGGCCTCGCGTACCAACTCCATGCGCCCTCGCACGCGGAACTTGGCAAGCAGCGATGACACGTGAAATTTCACCGTGCGCTCGGAAAGATTCAAAGTCGCGGCAATTTCTTTATTAGCTAAACTCTTCATCACGCCGCCGAGCACTTCCTCTTCGCGGCGCGTGAGCTTCACGGGACTCCCGACGGAATGTCCCGCCTGCAGCAGTTTTTCCGCCTTTTCGGTCAGGCCTTCCAAGAGGTCATTTTCCGCTTTGACCATCACAACGTAGTCGTTTGGAGTCTGCCCTCTCACCATGCAGTGCATCGCCAGAAGACCGGCGGCCTGGTCCACGGGGAAACATCCGTCAGGGCCTGCCTCCACGTGAAAATGAGTTACGCCGGTGTTCTTTTCATAAAAATAGTAATGATCGCGAGGAATTGCTGGGCGGGGACTGTTCAAAGTATGATGCTGTTCACTTCTGCGGATAAGCTTCACACGCACCCCTCAGTATGCAGCCTCGTGAGACAACCGAAGCTTTTTCTTTAGATTGAACCTCCGTAAGGAGGCAAGCTGCATTGCGTAGGCAAATGGCCGAACATAAAGCCTGAACAGGGTGCTGAGGACACGGTGCCTGGATCTGCGTTAAGGCTGCACCGAGCTGCGAGAAGGAGCCCCCTGCCAATTCGCCTGCGTTGTGACACCGAACCGCTTCATTGATGCATTTTCCTCACCGAACGACCAAAAACTACAACTCGTTCAGAAGAGGAGCACTTAGGCGGGATATGCGGATCGATGGGAGCGCATTTGCCGGTAGGAATTGCATGGTACGCGAAATTTTTCCATGAGTCCTCATCCCTGCGCGTAAAGGTCCATTTTGGAACAAGAAGGCACAGGTCGCGGCGAATAAATCTTGGCCACACTAAGAGATTTGTTCGATTAAGGCCCATGATTTGCTCTCGCCTGTGGAAAACTGCCTGTGGAAAACTTCTCTGACCTCGACTACCGGGATTCTTTTCTCTTCAGTACGAGATGATACGGGTCTGTCCTGGCGCGATCAGTTCGTAGGTAATGCCTCGCCAACGTATCTTGCGCGTGACGAGTGAACTGATGAAATTCGCCAGGTATAAAAATGGGATGAAGACCGTCAACAGCACATAGATCCACGCCTGCCCCGCGATTTGCGAGCGGTATGCGGGCAAGACTTCCGACACGCCCGCAGCTCGTAATGCCCCACGAATCATCGAGAGCAACACCGGCAAGAAAGTGAGCGCCGCCAAATGAAACGCCGGCCGCGTCGCCAGGAAATCGCTAAGTGTCAGCATCGTTCCGAGAGCGAGCGACAGACAGTACAGCAGGTGAGTCCCGGCGGCCATCGCCCATATTTTTTCCGCGTACACGCGCGTGATCAGGACTTGCCTGTTTGTAAACTCCATTAAACCGGCGAAATCTGTCTCGACAAAAGAAGGCACTATACATTCCGGCAAAAAAACAATGGAACGGTTCGCCCGCTCCAGCGCGCGTGTCATGGAATAATCATCGCTCACCGAATGTTGCCATTCTTCCACCACGCCGGATTGATCGAAAACGCTCCGCCGTATTGCCGTGCCTCCGCCCCAGCAGAAATTCTTTCCTTTTTCGCTGAGCATGGTGACGATCGGAGCGTTCCACGCGGCGAGCAGCGCCGTCGCCAAATTGCTCCGGTTCGGAATCAGCCAGCGCATCGTGGTCGTGGCCCCGATGCGGGAATCAGCAAGCGGCGCTACCATGCGATGCAGCCAGTTTTTTCCGGGGCGTCCATCCGAGTCCACGAAGGTGAGCACTTCGAACTCCCCATCCAACTGCATGATCCCCAGCCGCAGATTGTTCACTTTCTCGCCGCACCCATCCGGCTTATCCGTGATCACCACATGCGCTTTCGCGCGGGACGACGAGACGACGCGCTTCACGATGTTGTATGCCGGATCGCTGGCTGAAGCGATCAGAAAGAAAATCTCGTAATTTTGATAATCGAATTCGGTAAGCGAAACCAGATTTCGCTCGAGAGCGGCCTCGATTCCCCTGCACGGACACAACACCGCAACCTTCGGCGAATAAAATCCCGGATCCGTGTGCATGCGCCGCCGCGCATAGCCCAGCCACTGCACTCCTAATCCGATCAAATAGAGACCGAGAAGGATCTGCGATATCGCCAGAAAATAGAATAAGATTTCCACGTATTTCGAGAATAGCAGACAGACTGTGCTCGCGCATGGCTGCGTGTGCGGGTAGAATCGCACAGGTAAACGTCTCGTTTTAAGGAGAAATGTATGCCCAATCGTGTGGACTTTAGCATGGTGACGACCGCAACCGAACTCGCCGGTTACCGCATCGTTCGCAATTTTGGGATCGTGCGCGGCATCATCGTCCGCTCGCGCAGCGTGATCGGGAACCTCGGCGCGGCCTTGCAAACCATCGTCGGCGGAAACATCACGATTCTCACAAATCTTTGCGAGAAAACTCGCGAAGACGCCTACGAATTGCTCCTGCAACATGCTGGCGAACACGGAGCGAATGCCGTCATCGGCATGCGTTACGACGCCACGGAAGTGATGCAGGGAGTCACCGAAGTGTTGGCCTATGGCACAGCGGTGCAAGTCGAGCGCATCTCGTAATTTTCGCCGGGAGCGTTCGAGTCCATTCGCAGCGGCCCTCCGGCAATGGTAGAATCTCGCCTTCCATGTACTGCTCTTCCTGCGGCGCACAGGTTTCTTCCACCGGGCGGTTCTGCTCCACTTGCGGCGGAGCGCTCGATCTCAACGTCGCGCCAACTATCGACTCGAATGATCTGAGCGCCGAGCAAGAAACGATTGCGCCGCCCGGACCTCCCGCGACGCCTCGCAAACCTACCTCCGCTCCAACTCCATCGCGCCCTCCGCGTACGCCTTCCAGTGGCGGCGTCGGTGTGAAACTAACAAGTTCCGATCCCATTGGTGGTGGCCGCTTCACGCCGGGGCAGATGATTGCCGAGCGCTATCGAATCGTCGCCATAGCTGGCCGCGGCGGAATGGGTGAAGTCTATCGCGCGGAAGATCTGAAGCTCGGCCAAGTCGTGGCCATCAAGTTTCTTCCAGAGAGCCTCTCGCAAGACGCTGCCACTCTGGCGCGATTTCATTCCGAAGTTCGCATCGCGCGCCAAGTTTCCCATCCCAACGTTTGCCGCGTCTTCGATATCGGCGACGCGGATGGCACGCCATTTCTCTCCATGGAGTACGTCGACGGCGAAGACCTCGCATCCGTCGTTCGCCGCATCGGCAGGCTTTCTCCCGACAAGGCTACCGAAGTCGCGCGCCAGATTTGCGCGGGACTCGCCGCGGCCCACGAACGCGGCGTCGTTCACCGTGACCTCAAACCCGCCAACGTAATGCTCGATGGGGCCGGAAAAATTCGCATCACCGATTTTGGTCTCGCCGGAATCGCCGCAAGCATTCAGGGCGCGGACATCCGCGCCGGCACGCCCGCCTACATGGCCCCGGAACAGCTCGCAGGAAAAGAAGTCACCACCAAGAGTGACATCTATTCGCTCGGCCTGATCCTCTACGAAATCCTCACAGGAAAACGTGCCTTCGAAGCTTCGACGCTGCCTGAGCTCATCAAGCTCCGCGAGCAAGGCACGATAACCAATCCTTCAACTCTCGTGCGCGATCTCGATCCGCTCATCGAACGCGTCATTCTTCGCTGCTTGGAACTTGACCCCGCGAAACGTCCCGTATCCGCCCTGCAAGTCGCCGCCGCGCTTCCCGGTGGCGATCCCCTGGCCGCCGCATTAGCCGCTGGGGAAACGCCCTCACCGGAAATGGTCGCGGCAGCTGGGGCGAAGGAAGGGATGCGGCCGCGAGTTGCGGTGGTGCTGCTGGCGATTGTGGCGCTGGGGCTTGTGGCGTCGCTGCTCATCGCGGAGTCGACGCAATTGGTGAATCGGGTGACGCTCGATAGTCCTCCGGAAGTTTTGGCGACGAGGGCGCGCGAGGTAATTGGGCGATTGGGGTTGGCGGGGAAGGCAGCGGACTCGGCCTACGGTTTCGAGATTAACGGCGGGTACTTGAGTTACATTCAGGCACACGGCAAAAGCCCGGCGCGCTGGGATGCGCTTGCGAAAGATGACGCGCCGGCGATGACGTTCTGGTACCGGCAAAGTCCAACCCCGCTCTTCGCGCAGGCGTTTTTTGGGCCGGGATCGGTGGGCGGAGGGCAGGTTGCGCGCTGGGATCCGCCGATGGACACGACAGCGATGGCGCTGGTGGTGTTGGACACTACGGGGCGGCTGGTGAGGTTCGAGGTCGTGCCGCCGGAGAAGAGCCTGCCAGTGCAAAATGCAAAGACGCCGGATTGGGCGGGATTTTTTGCGGCGAGCGGCTTGAATATGAGTGAGTTTCGGGGAGCCGAGCCGGAATGGGCGCCACTGGCGGCGACGGATGCGCGAGCGGCGTGGACGGGAACGCTGCCGGCGCG
>DATEWL010000470.1:0-3110 GCA_035258025.1 Candidatus Acidiferrum sp.
CCCTGCTCGTCGAGCGCTTCATTCCTCGTTCGCGCCACACCAAAGGCGAAATCACCGGCGCCCTGCTGGCAGTGGTCGGTTTCACGTATGTGATCACCGCCGCTCTTCGCCGCCTTCCCCCGGAAGCATCCCGCCATCCGGGCTCTTTCATACCGAGCCCGCATCAACTGTTACCCGGTATTATTTTTTTCGCGGCCGTGATTTGGTATCGCCGGCGTCTCGATTCCGAAGACACTGCCTTCGACCGCACCATCTATGCCGCTGCTTGGATGAACTTCGCCGCTCAGATCGCCGCGTGCCAGTCCGAACGCCTTCTCGACGCACCCTTCGTGCTCGCGCAAGTCCTTACCGTAAGCAGCTACGCCCTCGCTCTCGGTGGCGCGCTCCTTGATAACGCCCGCCTCTTCGAACAAGTCAGCCACCTTGCTGTCAGCGATCCGCTCACCGGCCTCGCCAACTACCGACGTCTCCTCGACGTCCTTGAGAACGAGACCGAGCGCACCAACCGCACCGGCAGGCCCTTCGCGGTCTTGCTGCTCGATCTCGACGGCTTGAAAAAAATCAACGATCGCTTTGGCCATCTCGTCGGCAGCCGCTCTCTCTGCCGCTTGGCCGCCATTTTGCGCATTCATTGCCGCGCCATCGATACCGCCGCGCGCTACGGCGGCGACGAGTTCGCTCTCGTCTTGCCCGAATCGCAGGACAAAGAAGCACAGCAGGTTGCGAATCGCATTCGCATAGTCATGGCCGAGGACGAGGAGCAACCAAAGCTCTCCGCCAGCATCGGCATTTCGATATACAAGGGAGACGGCGAGAGAATTGAAAAACTTCTTTCCGAAGCAGACCAGGATCTCTATGCGGAAAAAGCCCGGCGGGTAAAGCGCGGCATCGCCGCATTCCATGCTCGCCGCACTCCGAGAACTTAATTCGCGCTTGCCCTCCGCACATCGACTAATAGACGGCCCGGTGCTGGACAGTTTCTTTTGTCGCCAGCGAATAGCGAGGCTCAGGCGCTGCCTTATCCAAAATCTGCCGCGAAACATACTCGCCCACGGCCGGCCCATGCTTGAATCCGTGTCCCGAACCGCCGCCAACAAACCACACGTTTTCCATTTCTGGGTGCCGGTCAATCAGAAAATCGCCGTTCGAAGTATTTTCATACTGGCATACGCGCGTTTCGACAACCGGTGCATTTCGCATCGCCGGAAAACGGCTAGCCACGTATTTCTGCACCACTTCTGCCTCCGCAGCCGTCGGCAGGCGCGATTGCGTGTCGGGGTCAACGCGCTCTCCATGATGGTCGAGCGCAATTTTCAATCCGCGGCCTTCAATGTCCGGCATCCCGTAATACTCATCTTCCTGAAAGAGCCACGTCGGCAAAGCCGGCGGCGCGAATCGCGCGTCTCCCGGAGGCACGCCGAAAAAGAAAACTTCCTGCCGGCTGGGAAAAATTCTCTGTCCAAGAATCTCAGGGAAAACCTTGCCGAGCCACGAACCGCAGGCAAAAACAAACTGCCCCGCCGAAAGCGTTCCTGCGTTGCTGCATTTCACGCTGCTCAAGCGCCCACCGCCGTGTGGCGTCTCGACTAGGGCAATCCGAAAATCAACGCCCAACTTGACGGCGTCTTCAACAACCGCCGCAACCGCTCGCCGCGCCAGCAGCACTCCGCTCTTCGGTTCCAAAAAACCGCGCGTCACGCGTTCGAACGAAATCTGCGGATAACGCCGCTCCAGTGCCGCATGATCCATCTCTTCAAACGGCACTTCGCAGCGCTTCAGCGTAGCCATCGTCTGCCGCACGCGCGAATCATCTTCGCCCGCTAGCCACAGCACTCCCGTCTCGTGAAACAGAGGCTGCCCCGTCGCTGCGAAAAAACTCTTCCATTGCGCCAGCGACCGCTGCGACGACCGCGTGTAAATCTCATCCGTTCCATAGCCCATTCGAATGATGCGCGTCTCGCCGCCCGAACTAGCCCGCGCGTTCGAAGGGCCATACGCCTCCAGCAGCACCACGCGCTGCCCGCGCCGCGCCAAATGCCAGGCGCTCCACGCCCCAAACACCCCCGCCCCAATAATCGCCGTGTCGTAAGTCTTCGCAGTAGCCATCGCCGCAGCATCCTATCGTATTTGCTCGCAGTAGCACAGGCACTCCTGCCTGTGCGTTTTTGGCATTCCAAGCGATCCATCTTTACGATGGTGGTTCAGTTCCCGGTAAGCGCGCGTTTATCGGGAACTGGCAGCTTGGACGCGCGTCCCCGACGAATACCGCAGGCGCAGCCAAGCCTTGGAAGTTCGGCCGCAGGAGCGTGCGAGGTGTAATTCTGGGTGCACGAATCGCCGGATACCGCTGGTGACACTTTGGAACCTGGAATTTGCGGTTTAGTTTTTGTAGGGACAAGCCGTCGTAAAATGTAGGAAGCGGTACTTCCTGCACAGTTTGAATTGTGATTGCTTACAGAGTTTGAGTTGCCCGGCTCGATACTCTCTCCCTGGTCCGGGTGCTTTGCGCGGATTCATGCTGGGCAAAGTTCTTAGTGGTCGAAACAGGGCGGATCTTGCGAGGAGGGTAGCGATGAATTGGAGCCGACAAAGAAACGGCCTCGTTCGGGGTTTACTGCTTTCTCTGACTTTGATTGCCATGGCGGCTTGTGCCGCGGCGCAGCAGAAAAAGCCATCAGCTCCTGCACCCAGTACATCTGCTACCAAACCCCTCATAGCTCCCAAACCTGCTGAGGCCAAACCTCACGAAGCTCCAAAAACTGAGTCCAAACCCGCTGAAGCCCCAAAACACGAGGCCAAACCCGCCACGGGTGCGACTAGCGGTGCCACCCACCCGGGTTCGACTGCTGAAGGCAAGACGGGGACGTCCACAACGCCACACACAAGTGGTGTGAGAACCGGCGGCACCCCGAACCCAAAGACAAATGGCACTGCGTCGGCAGCCAAACCTGTCGGTGAGAGGGTATACGCAGAACCTGTTGTTGTCGCTCGCCCCGGCGGCGGCAAGAGTGTCACCACTGCCTCTGGCCACACTACCAGCTTTAACCCCGAAGGCAAGAGAATCAGTCTTGAAACGAAGGGCGGTTCCAAAGCCAATTTCGATCATCACG
>DATEWL010000471.1:0-4390 GCA_035258025.1 Candidatus Acidiferrum sp.
GTATAGAAGATGGCGGCGCGAGCTACGTTCTGAAGGTACAGCGTCCGCGGCTGACTCGCGCGCCTGAACCACCCGATGAAATTTTCGCATGGCTGAAAGACGGTTGGGATGACCCATTGAGTGCCTTCGTTGTCGAGGAAACCTTGGAGGAATCCGGAAGTAACCCAGAACCGAGGATCGTGAAGTTCGCGGACGATCCGGCTCGCACCTCGAGCCTGGAGCGTTGGAGACTTTTACGCGATGAGTGGGTGAAAACCGAAAAGCCAGCTCGGGCGGCTATGAGAATTTTCGAAACGTTTTACGCACTTTATGGCCGCATCGATCGCGAGGCGGAACGCGTCGAGCTCGTCCTCGGAGACGGCATCTTGAGCTGGCGTCGGGTGGAAGGAGGCATCTATCATCCCATCCTCCTCCAGCGCCTCCAATTGCAGTTCGACGCATCCGTGCCTGAATTCACGCTTTCGGAAGCGGACCATCCCGTTGAGCTCTACTCTGCTTTGTTCCAATCGATGAACGATGTGGATGGGCGCGCGATAGGCCGATGCCGCGAAGAATTGGAGGAAGGAGGTTTCCATCCGCTCATAAATGGTGCGACCTCCGGCTTTCTGAAGCGGCTAGTTGTGCAGCTGTCACCGCGCGGAGAGTTCCTTGAGGACCGCGCGCCATATGCGGAAGTCAGCGACCCATGCATTGGACGGGCCCCTATCCTCTTCCTGCGGTCGCGCACCTTGGGATTTGCCGCCGCGATTGAAGGCATCCTGGCGGACCTGCGCACGCGCGAAGACCTGCCTTGGTCGCTCCTGAATATCGTTGGAGAAGAATCGCCAATTCCGGATGTGGAAGAAGCGAATCCCTCCGCGAACGGTTCCGTTCCATCGGATGGCGAAGTGCTGCTAAGCAAACCAGCCAATCCCGAGCAGATTCGAATTGCCCAGCAACTCGAGGAACATGGAGGAGTTTTAGTGCAAGGTCCTCCCGGCACCGGAAAAACTCACACGATCGGCAATCTTGTCGGCCATTTGCTAGCCCAGGGAAAAAGCGTTCTGGTCACCAGTCACACAACCAAGGCATTGCGCATGGTGCGCCATCACATCGTTCCCGAGCTGCGTCCGCTGTGTGTCAGCGTGCTCGAAAATGATTTGGACAGCCGCAAACAACTTGAGAGTGCCGTGGGATCGATCGCGGAGAGGCTCTCGCGGGCTGACGCTGGCTCGCTCGAAATGCAAGCGAAGAAACTGGGATCCGAGCGTCTCGACCTGCTGAAGAAGCTCGACGAAATCCAAAACCAGCTGACGGAGGCTCGCGCCGACGAGTATCGTGATATTGCCATCGCTGGAAAGACTTGGGCGCCCGCCGATGCCGCTCGCCAAGTCATGCAGGAAAAAGAAACGCGCGGCTGGATCCCCGGTCCGGTCGCTGCGGTGGCGCCGCTGACTCTGTCTCCCGGTGAACTGGCCGACCTCTATCGTACGGGTGTTGCCATTTCCCGCGATGACGAGCATGAACTCTCAACTCATCTTCCGGAGCTTCATGATCTTCCGAGAGCGGAAGATTTTGAAGCCAGCGTGAGTGAGCGCAATCGTCTCGGCATGGAGGATCTCGATTTGCGCTCCGATTTGTGGGAGTCTGCCGCCGCGCAGAATTCGCCAGCAGAGATAGAAGGATTAGCCGCCGCTCTAGCTCAGGCGGTCGAGCCTCTTTCTGGCAATGACAAGTGGAAACTCGCGGCTGTGTACGCGGGGAAGTACGGCGACGTGCATCGGGAGCCGTGGGACCAACTTATCAGCTTCGTGCGCCTGGTCCATCGAGAAGCTGCAAACGCCCAAGAATCGTTCGTCAAATACGGCCCGCAGGCTTCCGATGGTTCAGCGGTCAAAGATCAGGAACGCACTGCCGGCGAAATCTTCGCGCACCTCGAGAATGGCGGCAAGCTGGGCTCCTTGACCTTGTTCAGGCACAAGTCCTGGAGCCAATTTCTGGAACAGACGAAAGTGAACAACGCGCGTCCACGGCTTCCCGAGCATTTTCACGCCTTGCGCCAAGTCTTCCGACTCAAAGGACTTCGCGAGGATCTCGCTGCGAGATGGGATCGCCAGGTGGCGACTCTTGGAACTCCCCGTTCGAGCGAAATGGGCGAGGACGTCGAGAAAACACTGATGCAGTATTGCGATTCCATCGAGGATTGCCTGGGCTGGCAGGAGCACACCTGGCTTCCACTGCAGCAGAGGTTGGAAGACATCGGCTTCCGGTGGGATAAATTCCTCGCTGAACAACCAGCGGTCGTTGGTTCCGATGGAGAGTTGACACGCATCCACATGACGGTGACCGGTGCTCTGCTCCCCATTCTAGATTCCCGGTTCAAGAAGCTCCGGCTGCTCCAATTGGAGGAAGAATTTCGCGATCTCAAAGGCCGGCTCAAACTTGCAGCTCGTGTAGCGAAAGCATCCAAAGTAATCGGCCAGATTCTAACAGCGGTCAGCGAGGAAGATTCCAACGGCTATCGCGAAATGCATGAGCGCCTGCTGGAGTTAAAGAGCAAACAAGCGGACCTCCACCTGCGCCGAGCCTTGCTCGCAAAGCTCGAGACCGCGGCTCCCGCGTGGGCCGGCGCGATTCGCAATCGCACTGGAATTCATGGCCGAAGCGAGCCGCCTCGCGACCCCGCCTTCGCGTGGACTTGGCGCCAGTTAAACGATGACCTCGATCGCCGCGCCAGTGTCTCGCTCGAAACCCTGCAAGCAAAAAGCGAAAAACTCCGTGAGCAACTTCGCCGCGTGACCGTTGAACTCATCGACAAACGTTCGTGGTCCTCGCAAGCGCGCCGTACTTCTTCTCGCCAGCGCCAGGCTCTCGTCGGCTGGCTCGACACTATTCGTCGCATCGGCAAGGGTCACGGAGTCCGCGTTCCTCTTTTGCGTTCCGAAGCGGCGAGAAAAATGAGTGAATGCCGCGGGGCCGTTCCGGTATGGGTCATGCCGCTCTCGCGAGTGGTCGAAAACTTTGACCCGCGCACCACGCGCTTCGATGTTGTCATCATCGATGAAGCCAGCCAGAGCGACGTGATGGCGCTGGTCGCCCTCTACTTGGGCAAGACGGTGCTCGTTGTCGGCGACCACGAGCAAGTCAGCCCGTCGGCCGTAGGCCAGGATTTGGGCGTTATTCAAAACCTCATCTTCCAGTACCTCCGCGGAATCCCGAACTCCGATCTTTACGATGGGCAGATCTCCATCTACGATCTCGCACGCCAGTCGTTTGGCGGCTCAACGTGTCTTGTCGAGCATTTCCGGTGCGTTCCGGAGATCATCCAATTCAGCAATATAATTTCCTACGACGGTCGCATCAAGCCCTTGCGCGACGCGAGCCGCGTCCATCTGCGGCCTCACACCATCGCGCATCGCGTCTCCGGATCCACACGCAACGGCAAGGTTAATCGCCAGGAGGCCCTGACCGTCGCCTCGCTTCTTGCGGCCGCGATGGAGCAACCCGAATACAAGAAAAATGATGCGGGCCAGCCTCTAAGCTTCGGAGTGGTTTCTCTGGTTGGCGACGAGCAAGCCATCGAAATCGACAATCTCGTCCGTGCGCACGTCTCGCCCGACCGTTACGAACTCCATCGGGTACTCTGCGGAAACGCCGCACAATTTCAAGGAGACGAGCGCGACGTTGTGTTTATCTCGCTGGTTGACACCGCCGAGCGTGGCTCTCTTTCCCTGCGGGATCAGGAACTCTTCAAGCAACGCTTCAACGTCGCCGCTAGCCGCGCCCGAGACCAGATGTGGATCATACATTCGCTCAGCCCGCACAACGACTTGAAAGCAGACGACCTTCGCCGGCAATTGATTGAGCACGGGGAGGACCCCGCGCGGCTCATGCGCACCTTGGAAGAGAAGGAAAAGCGCACCCAATCGAACTTTGAACAGGAAGTCATGAAGCGTCTCGCGAATGCGGGATTTCGGGTCACCCCGCACTGGAGGATTGGAACTTTCCGAATCGATCTGGTCGTCGAGGGCGACGGCAGACGCCTGGCCATCGAGTGCGATGGTGATCGCTATTACCCTCTCGAAAAGCTCCCCGAAGATATGGCCCGGCAGTCAGTTCTTGAACGCATGGGTTGGATTTTCACACGCATCCGCAGCTCGGAGTTTCTGCGTAACCCGGCCCGCGCGATGAAGCCCGTCTTCGAAAAGCTGCAGATGCTGGAGATCCCTCCCGGTCGTGACCCGACTGGCGTTGGCCCTAAAGACTTGACGTCCCATGAAGTGATGGACCGCGTTATCCGTCGCGCCGAAGAGCTTCGCAAAAGTTGGTCGAAGACCAATGGAGCAAGCACGCGTTCGTCTACGCGTACGGCTGCGGCTACCGTCTAGCTCGGTTGTTCAGGACACCGAAC
>DATEWL010000472.1:0-2179 GCA_035258025.1 Candidatus Acidiferrum sp.
CGAGGTCCTGCGCACCGGCCGCCGCTGCCACCTCGTCATCACCGATGATCGCCTTGTCGGCATGATGAACGTCCACACGCTCAACTCCGTCCCGCGCGGCGAATGGGCCCACAACTCCGTCCAGGCGGTGATGATTCCCCGCGAGCGCATCCTCTGGGCCACTCCCGACGAGCCGCTCCTCGGCCTCCTCGAACGCCTGCTCTCTGCCGATATCAACCAAATGCCTATCGTCTCCGGTTCCGATGATGGTGCCGCCCAAATCATCGGCATGGTCTCGCGCGATTCCATCCTCCGCGTCATGCAAACCCGCACCGAGCTCGGCCCGCTCTCTTTCGGGACTGCAAGCAAATAGACCGTTCCCATTCCATGCTGTTTGATGGGAAGCGCCTGGCAATTCTCGCGCGTTGATTCTTCTCCGTATCTTCCTACCTCAAAAATTCATCTTAGGTATACGATGCTTGTGGACCCAAGTTCTCTATTTATCTAAGGAGTCGCGAATGGCTAAGAAGAGCAAGTTCAATCAAGTCGCAGCGAAAATCGGGGGCGCGTTGGGCAAAGCGGACCGCAAAGCTCATCAAGTCGTCCGGGCTGGACCGCTTGCCAAAAAAGAGCTTCAAGATATTACAAAGCAGGTCGACGCCCTCAAGCGCCAACTGGCAAAGACCAGCAAGCGTCTCAGACACGCCCTCAGCTAGATTCGAAAAGCCCAGCGCAATATCTAAACACTCAAGATTGGCCGCATTTCCTGTGTGACGGTATTTGTCTGCCCGTGCCCCTCCCAATCCGCCGAAACGCTTCTTCCCTCGTTCACGTCCTTCGATTAGCCCGTATGTAGTCCGTATTAAGAATGTCTCTCGCATTTGGTTTATAATGCGCCGCCCGTGGGGTAGATAGCCTGAGCACGACTCACCAAACAAAATGGAGGAAGCGCAGCCATGAAATCGGCGACTGCTAGGAAATCTTTGTCGTCAAGGTATCCGCGTTGGATGGGTTGGGGCACACCAGCCCTGCTCATTTCTTCGGCGATCTTCGTGGTGAGCCTCTCCGCGCAAACGCTCGGCCGCTCGGAAAACGCGTCCACGGCTGCCACAGCTTCCTCCGATGCCGCAAGGCCTGCATCCCCTGCCCCCATTGGCACTCCGAACTACGCTCTCGAAGCCCGCTTCCTCCCTGCCAGCGTGAATCAACTGGTATTCGACCTCTCCGTCACGCCGCACTGGTTCACGCTCTCCGACAAATTCTGGTACAGCTACCGAACCACCGAAGGCACGAAGTATTACATCGTTGACCCACTCAAAAAATCCAAGGCGCTTCTCTGGGACAACGCCAAAATCGCCGCCGCTCTTTCAACGCTCACCAATTTCCCTTATGACGCCCAACATCTCCCCATCAAGCGTTTACGGCTCATTGACAAAGACACTCGCATGCGTTTCGAAGTGGAAATTCGCAAAGATGGCGTTGTTCCCAACGAACCCGTGAAAAAATCTCAGGACGACGGCAGCCAGCAAGGCAACGAAAGCGAAATCAAGCAGAACGAAGATAAGCAAAAAGAAGACAAGCAAACCGAGCAGCAGGGCCAACGCGCCGCGCGCCCCGGCCAATCTCCGGAAGCGCCCGAAGAACCCCGCATCCTCTCGTTCGAATACGATCTCGCCACTGCAAAAGTCACGCGCCTCGATAACGTCGAACCCATGCGCAAAAAACCGCTATGGGCCGCGGTTTCCCCCGACGAAAAAACCGTTGTCTTCGCCCGCGGCCAGAATCTCTACGTGATGGACGCTGACAACTACGCCAAGGCTCTCAAGAAAGCCGGCGACGCCACCATCGCCGAGATCCAACTTACCACCGACGGCGTCGAAAGATTCGGCTACGCCCGCCGCATTCTTCCTGAGCAAGAAGAGGAGTTAAAGAAGGAAGAAAAGGGTGACACAAACAAAGCCGGCATTCGCGCTCCTGCCATCACCATCCACTGGTCGAAAGACTCAAAAAAGTTCGCCGTCACGCGTGACGACTTTCGCAAAGTCCCCGATTTCTGGGTCATCCACTCTCTCGCCAATCCCCGCCCCACGCTCGAAGCCTATCCCTACCCGCTCCCCGGCGAGGACATCATGCCAGGCTCGCAACTAGAAATTCTCGACGTCGCCTCCAAACAACGCGTCGTCGTGCAAGCCAAAAATTT
>DATEWL010000473.1:0-3420 GCA_035258025.1 Candidatus Acidiferrum sp.
AACCGAAGGGGTCACTGATCTCCGCGCCAAGACAAAGATTGACGCGCACACCAATTTCCGCCTTGCCTCCTTCACCAAGCAATTCACCGCCATGGCCATCATGCTGCTCGTCCACGACGGAAAACTCCGCTACGAGGAAACACTGACGGAAATCTTTCCCGATTATCCGGCCTACGGCAAGACCATCACTGTTCGAAACCTCCTCAATCACACTTCCGGCTTGCCCGATTACGAAGACTTGATGGACGCGGTTGAAAAAACAAAAGGACCGATCTGGTCGCCACAGAAGCAAATCCAGGACGCGGAAGTGCTGGAATTATTGGAAAAAGAAAACGCCGGAAAGTTCGCGCCCGGGACCGGTTGGTCGTACAGCAATTCCGGATACGTCGTGCTCGGCCTGATCGTCGCGAAAGTTTCAGGGCAGCCGTACGGCAAATTCCTTCATGAACGGATTTTTGCCCCGCTGAAAATGAATCACACGATCGTCTATCAAGAAGGAAAAAACGAAGTCACGAACCGCGCCTACGGCCATTCTAAGGAAGGCAATGTTTTGAGGGAAACTGATCAAAGCTCCACTTCCGCAACCCTCGGCGACGGCGGCGTCTATTCGAATCTCGAGGATCTCGCCAAGTGGGATGACGCGCTGCGCAATCACACCTTGCTGAGCGAAAAGGAATTTCAGTCTCCGCTAACCCCGGTGAAACTCAACGACGGCTCCCAGCCCCACTGGCCGCTCGAACCGAACGACGACAATCTTCATCCCGGCAAGCCGGTGTCTTACGGCTTCGGCTGGTTCCTTGATCCCTACGAAGGACACCAACGCATGTGGCATACAGGAAGCACGGTGGGCTTTCGCACTGTGATCGAGCGCTTCACCGAAGCCGGCGGCCTCACGGTTATCATTCTTTCCAACCGCACTGATCTCGATCCGGAAAAGTTGGCGCTCAAAGTGGCAAGTTTTTACCCGCCGCTGAGGTAGTTCGAATTGAAGCAACCGCTCACGCGTGAGAAGTTCCTGGCCCGGTGCGAACTTATGATTTGAGGAAACTTCGCACCTGTAAAATCTCAGTTCCTAATCATCAAAGTCCTTCCACAACTCGTAATTCCGGTCCATAATGTGCGCCCATGAGCGAAGGAAATTGCAGTCACTGCGGCCAAACCTTCCCGGTTCGCTCGCTCTTCGATCTGAATGGCGCGACGTTTTGTGAAAGCTGCGTTAAGGTAGCATCTAAGGAAGCGAGGGAAAGACGGCTGCCTTCCCTCTATATGCCGCTCATCAGCAAGTCCATCTGTGCGCGCTGCAATACGTATATCGGAAGTGCCTCCGACGCGATGCAGGTAGCAAATCTTCGGTTTTGCGCCGCTTGCGGGCCATTAATCAAAGATTGGGACTATCCTCAGTGGTTGAAGTTGAGTCTCGCAGCCTTGCTTCTTCTGCTCGTGGTGGCTCTAGCACATGGGCGGAAATATTTTCATGCCGGCCGCGAAATGTACGTCGGAGAGCACCTCGCCGCCGAGGGACAGTACAGTAAGGCTTTGCCCCATCTGCAAGAAACTCTGCGCATAGCTCCCCGCTCGGACAAAGCGGTTCTTCTTGCGGCTAAGTCTGCTCTCCTTAGTGGCGACTTCGACAGCGCGGACAAGGCGCTTCAGGGGCATGATAGCGGGCACTTTGAGAATGGCGACGAACCTGAGTTCAAGGAAGTCAAGAGTCTCTGGCAACGTGCCGAGGGCGCCCTCATTAAAGCTGAACAGGCAAGCAAATTGGCGGACCAGCAGGGCAAGGAGATTGAGGCTGCCCGACTGATGCATGAGGCAGCCACGGCCTATCCGGAAATGCCCGACCTGGCCTTCATCGCCGAGGCTTATGACGAAGGGGTTGTCTTTGCACGCAAAGACTACGACGCTTTCGTAACCATCGCCGAGAAACAATGGAAGGAACGCCCCCTTGCGAACACCGCCGCCGGTCTTGCAAGTGCGCTTGCCTGTAAATTTGCCATTACAGGAGACAGCTCGTACCGGCAGCGCTCGGAAGAGATGCTGCAGACAGCACGCCAGTTGGCAAAAGACAATCCGGAGGCGATGAAAGGACTGGACGAATTCGCCGAACGAAATCGCTACCGGCTCGATAGCAGAAAAATCATCGACAAGCGGGAATATGATCGGCTGTTCCGCAGCGGCAAGAACCCAGGCAAGTAGGAGGCCGTATGTTTTTCATTCCTGGACCCGTGATTGCCGCTTTGACGTTCCCGGGCGTCATCATCCATGAAACGGCGCACTTATTCTTTTGCAGACTGTTCAAGCTTCAAATATTCGACGTCTGTTTTTTTCGTTTTGGCAATCCCGCCGGATATGTAATCCATCAGCAGACCGAGGATTTCAAGGCGCAGTTCTTTATCAGTATGGGGCCGTTTTTCGTGAATACCTTGCTCTGCGTGCTTTTTTGTACCGCGGCGTTTTTGCCTGTCTGGGAACTGAAGGTGTTCGATCCACTTGCCTATTTCTTCTACTGGCTCGGGTTATCCATCGGAATGCACGCCTTCCCGTCAACCACTGATCTTTCGCACTTGTGGGCGCAGGCACCCGAGCTGGCGAAAAAGGGCAATCTCCTGGCGATTGTAAGCTTGCCCCTTGCCGCCATTCTGGTAGTGCTGAATTACGCGCGTGTGGTTTGGGCCGATCTGGGTTACGGGATCGCTGTGGGTGTTTTGGGGCCTATCGCCATTTTCCGGGCTCTGGCCAGGTAGCAAATCCCTGCGGGGGATCGTGTTAGAGTCTTCGGTTCCGCTCTGGACGAGCGTCAATCTTCGCGGATCACGACAGCCCGGCGAGCTTTCCGAGTCCCTTCATTTTTGCGCGCGCCGCCATCGAGCCGTACTGCTTCATCATCGTGCGCATCTGCAGATACTGCTTCAGGACGGTGTTCACGTCCTGAACCGTCGTGCCGCTGCCCTTCGCGATGCGCTTCCGCCGCTTGCCATCAATGACGTTGTGATCCCGACGCTCCTGGTTGGTCATCGAATTGATAATCGCTTCGACGCGCGTCAGCTGGCCCTCATCGACCTTCGCATCTTTCGGTAGATTCTGCAGCGGCCCCATTTTCGGCAGCATATCCACAATTTTTTCGAGCGGCCCCATCTTTCGAATCTGTTTCAGCTGATCGCGGAAGTCTTCCAGCGTGAACTCTTCCTTGCGCAGCTTGCGCTCAAGCTCCATCGCGGATTTTTTATCGAAGGCCGATTCGGCGCGTTCGATCAGCGACAGGATGTCGCCCATGCCCAGCACGCGGGAAACGATGCGTTCGGGATAGAACGCCTCGAGGGCATCGTACTTTTCACCGAGGCCCACGAATTTCACCGGCGCGCCGGAAACCTTGCTGATGGAAAGCGCGGCGCCACCACGCGCATCGCCATCCAGTTT
>DATEWL010000474.1:0-3096 GCA_035258025.1 Candidatus Acidiferrum sp.
AGGTGAAAGCTAGATTAGGAGCATCGACCTCAAAGGTCTCATCATCGCCGAGGCGGCGAACACGGATGTTAAGCGTGCCTTCGGTCAAACGAACCTGAGTTGTGTTGTCGGTTAGGTTCAAAAAAGAAAAGCCGGTGTTGCTGCCGAGACGGATCGAGGCAGAGCCGAGATGCAACTCAGAAAAAGAATCCGCGTCGTTCCAAAGTTTATCGCCAGTAGTCAGAGGGCGGTTGACGACGGCGGAAACCCAGTCTTCGGTGCCAGCTGGTTCAAAGGAAACTGTACCCCGTACAAAGCCCAGGCGCGCGACACGGCCCGGCGGATCGTCATCGTCGGCTGCGGCGCGCTGTGGTATGAGGAAAGCCATGGCCAGCGCGAGGCTGAGCAGGCTCACCAAGTGAAGGGTGTATCTTTTCATTTGCGGTTTCCTCTCTCCTGAAATACCGGGGCCCGTATTGGCCCCTCTTTGCGTGGAATTGCGTCCTTGAACACCGAATCCTTCGAGCGCTGGTCTCAAGGATTTGGCCCATTGCTTAACTTCAACGATAGCACCTTCGTGCGAAAACCCGGGATTGGGCTCAAGTGCTTTGTCGAATTTAGAAATGCCCAATTGGAACTACTTATTTAACCCGCATGCGCACAGAGAGTTGCGGAGCCGCGTTTTGGATTGGCGGGGCAAGTACGGAGAAAGCAAAAGGCCCGCCGCATTCGAGAGCGGCGAGCCTTTGTGAAAATGCGCTGGTTTTCCTGAGTTTAACGATGGCCGTGAGAACCGCCGCCACCACCGCCATGGGGAGCTCCACCCCCGCCGCCGTGAGGAGCTCCACCGCCGCCGCCGCCGTGAGGAGCGCTTCCCCCACCGCCAGCATGCGGGGCACTGCCGCCTCCGTAGCTGCGGCTAGGAGCCGAGTAAGTCCGGCTGGGAGCAGAGTAAGAACGGCTAGGACTCGGCGCCGAGTAAGAACGGTTAGGGCTCGCCTGCGTCGAGTAGGAGCGTGATTGCGGCGTATAACCGCGATTCGTAGCGGGCGCATTTCCTTGTGGTGTGTATGAGCGGCCGCCTGCATTGCCGCCGCCATTTGCGGTAGTACCCGAACCAGCCCACGGTGGGCGATTATTTGCGCGGGCGGACATGGTCGCGTTGTTGGCAGGGCTGTTGGAACTGCCGAAACCCTTCGGGGCCTGGCCGTGATCGGTCGTGTTGCCCTGCGCGCTCCAACTCCGCGAATTGTTAGTTGCGCGCTGGCTGCCGCTGTTTCCAGGAATGCTGTTCTGCATGCGCATATCGTTTCGGGCTGATGGCGGTCGACTCTGCGACAGTTCGTTCTGTCGCGCGGTCGTTCCCGCGTTTCCTGGACGCCCAGCGCTCAGGCCGCTCGTGTTCATGGTGCGGACTGGAATGTGAGAAGCCCCTGCCGCAGGCGCGGTACGCGCCAAGACGGAGCGATTCTCGACGGAGCTGGGCGGACGGCTGACGTTGCCTCTGACGTTTGCAGCGCCGAAGGCGCTTTGTCTGGACGGAGAGACACCCGCGTTATTTGTAACCTGCGCGCCGCGCAGCGAGGCTTCATTGATATGAGCAGCGCCGCGATTAATGGCTTGGCCGCCGGTGAACGCGCTGCGCGAAGCAGCAGTTACGGCGTGAGTGTTGTGCGCATAGGCGTAGTTAAAATTTGCATTGGAGTGGAAAACGTTGACGTTGTGGATGTAAGTGTTGTGTACGTTGATCCGGTTAACGTACCCGTAGCCCCCGCGATACCAGGGGTGGAACGGTTCGCCAAACCCCAAGGGGAACCAGCCGACTCCGAATCCGACTCCAAAACCGAAGCCGACGCCTCCGCCAAGGAATCCGACGAAAGCCGGACCATAAACGCATCCGCCAAATCGGGGACCAGGGTACCAACCCCAGCGTCCACCAATATAACCCCACCGGCCATAATGGAATGGAGCAAAGCCCCAAGGCGCATAATCCACCCAAGTCCAGCCCCAAGGACCAACGTAGCTCCAATTGCCGTTGCTGTAGGGAGCCCAATCAGGTGAGACTTCCGACGGATACCAAACAGGGCCATTGGCGCCGTCCTCGCTCCAGGTGCCATTATTATCGAGGTCTTGGGTGCCGGGCATGTCCTCTGGAACGTAGCGCTTCGAAATGGAATTCTGTTCACCCAGATCGCGCTGGTTGGCCCATTGATCAAGGCCGTCCGCAGGAGGTGCTTGCGGCAAAACCGTGGACCGCACATCATCCGTGCCGTTGAAAATGCCGCGCTGGCCAGCTTGCAGATCGTAGGTTTTTCCACTGGCTACGACTTGACCTGCGCCGCGAATGACGGTGATGCCGGTGTTATCTCCGTTCTCGTTGACGTCAATGCGGAACGCGCCGGCTTGCGTGATGGTGAAAGCAAGATTGGGCGTGTCCACTTCATAGGTGTCGCCTTCCCGAATTTCTTTGACGCGAAAATTGATGGAGCCTTCCGCGAGGCGCATCTGGGTGATGGTCTGATCGAGATTCAGGAAAGAGAGGGCAGTCATACTGCCAAGATGGATAGAAACGACGCCCGTCTGTAGCTCGGCACGGGAATCTTTGTCGGTCCAGATTTTGTCGCCGATGGTCATGGGGCGATTGCGGGCTGCGCTGCCCCAGTCGCCCGTGCCTCCGGGCTGAAGTGAGACGGAGCCATCCAGATAACTAATACGAGCGACGCGAGTTGGCGGATCGTTGGCGTCACTTTGGGCAGATGGATTAGCTGAATCAGCTTGATTTGGCTGATCCGCTTGATCAACTGGAGGAGCTTGATCAGATTGGCCAGCTCCAGCCCGTGGCGCCGAAAAAGAGAGAAGACCGATAATACAGAGAAGCAGGCTAAGCGTTGGCTTGCCGGAAAATTTGGTCTTCAACATGGTTAGTCACCTTGTCCCGGGTCCGGACCCTTGGTTCCGGCCGATGGGAGTCTACCTACATTATATAGCTCCCTATGGGTAGAACCCCAAAGTGGAAAAGAAGTTGCTCTCGGCGGATCGGCTAGCACAGTCTGTGGCCGGTTCTATTTTGGGAGCCATGCGTATTCAACCGACTGGTGAATACGACAAAGCCGGTCG
>DATEWL010000475.1:0-2129 GCA_035258025.1 Candidatus Acidiferrum sp.
TAATAATTAGATCCGGCTCCAATTCCGCGAGCGCCTCCGCATCTACTGAATACAAGCTCTCTCCCCGCGAGACGTATTCGCGCACGAGCCGATCGATTTCCGCTGGAGGTGCATCGTGCGGCAGCCGCGAATGAATCACCACGCGCTTCGTTCGCGCCTGCGCAGGAAAGTCGCACTCGTGGCTCACGCCAACAACTTCATTGTCGAAGCCCAAAGCAAACAGGATCTCCGTGGCCGACGGCAGTAGTGACACAACGCGCATGGGCTGACTCTACCACAACGGAGAAGGATGCGGCGTCGACCAAGTGATCGCTCGGCGAGCAATACCGAATTATTTGTAGAGCAAATACTTGCGGCGCGTTTGATCGAAATTAGCTAGGTCTGTCGACCAGCTGGCGACGATTTGCTCGGGTGCAACACCAGCTTGAAGCTGACGGATGGTTTCTGAGTTGCCTATCAGGAAGAGCAATTTAGCCGGATCAAAGTTCTTAGGATAGAGCTTTTGCAATATGACCGCGATCTCCAACCCCGTGCGCACGGAACGCACCGAAGCGCGGTCCGTGATGCGAATGCCGACGCCTCCGCACCGCTGTCCAGCGTAAAGACCGGACACCGGAATGAAAGGCTGATCGGCGAAACGCAAGCCAGGCAGATGTATGGCGTTCAACTTGTCAGCAACGGTAAATCCATCCATCCACGGCGCGCCAAATTCCTCGAACGGCGTTTCTGTGCCGCGTCCAACCGAAACACCAGCATTCTGCAAGATTTCGACGCCAGGATAAACAATCGAGCCCTTCACCGTGCGCAGATTTGGTGACGGCGGTACCCAGCGAATGCCGGTGCTCTCGAAAAAATAATTGCGGTGCCAGTTTTTCATGGCAATCACGTGGAGGTCGCAACCAATGTGATTTTCCTTGTTGAAGAATTGCGCGAGCTCGCCGATGGTCAGGCCGTATCGAATGGGCAACGGAAAGTAGCCGACGATGCTCGTTTTGTCGGAATCAAGTGTCGGCCCTTCGATAACCTCGCCGCCGAGAAGGTTGGGACGGTCTAGCACATAGAAGGCGATGTTGTGTTTGGCTGCTTCTTCCATGCAATACGCCATAGTCGCCGTATAGGTGTAAAAGCGCACGCCGGCGTCTTGAATATCGAAAACAAGAGTATCGATGCCGGAAAGCATCTCGTCCGTGGGTCGAAGCGATTCGCCGTACAGGCTATATGTGGTAAGCCCGGTTGTCGGATCCTTTGAGGAAGCGTATTTTTCGTCGGCGCGGCCTGAGATGCCATGCTCCGGACTGAACAGCGCGACAAGCTGCACACCGGGCGCGTGAAAAAATAGTTCGATCGACGAGCGGCCCTGCGCGTCGAGGCCCGTGTGATTGGTGATCAATCCAATGTGCTTGCCCCGAAGAGGCGCGAATTTCTCCGTTTCAAGAACGTCGAGTCCTGTTTGCACCCGGCCCGGGCGGCCCGACTTCTTGGCGGCTGCATGCGAGGACGAACAGAGCGTGAACAGAAAAACGAGACCGAGCAACACAATGAACTTTTTCTTGAGACCGCCACAAAGTCGAGGCAAAGCATTCCCTCCGGTTGTGCGTCACCAATGATATTCTGGAACGCTTCGTTCGGGGGTGCGTTGTGAGCATGAAGTGCGTGTGTTATATACAGGCGCAGGATCCGGGCGTAAACCGGGAGACCCTCAACTGATGAAAGGACGCGGTACAGGCGTTCTGCTTCTCGTTCCTTTTTGTTTGTTCCTTTTTCTTATGGCCCACACGACACGCAGTCAAAACAAGCCTTCCTCCGCGCCCTCCATCTCTTCGACGCCCTCTTCTTCCACAAAAGATGCATCTGGAGCGAAGAAAAGTGGTACAGCGGCGAAGCCTGCGCAAAAACTCTCACCGGTAGCCGCCCAATGGGTCGAAACGACTCTCGCCAAAATGACGCTCGACGAAAAAGTCGGCCAACTTATTTTCGCCACATACCATGGAAGTTTCACCGCCACGGACGCACCCGCTTACGCAGAGATTATGCGCGACGTCGAGAAGCTGCACGTCGGCGGTTTCATCAACATTACACAAAGCTCGCCGCTAGGCATCGTGAAAAGTCAGGCGTATCCCACTGCCGTG
>DATEWL010000476.1:0-14921 GCA_035258025.1 Candidatus Acidiferrum sp.
GAGTTAGCGGCAGCAAGATGAGTAGGAGAAAGCACTCCCAGGTGCAGAACCGGCACCGGCGGGCACCCAGCGCATATCCGCCAGAGGTAAACGTGGACGAAACCCAACGCATCGCCGATTCTTACCGTGCCGCGACGGTTAAAGGCGCCTGGTACGGACCTACGCTCGCTGAGCTGTTAGCGGGAATTTCGCCTGAACTTGCGACGAGGGCACCAACTCCCGGTGCACATTCCATTGCGGCGCTGCTTCAGCATTTGCTGCTTTGGAATGAAAGAATTCGAAACACTTCCGACAGCAATCCGATGCCGCGCTGGGATGCCGAAAAAGAATGGGCCGAGCCGCCGATTCCCTGGAAAGAACTCGTCACCCGCTGGAACCAGAGCCGCGACCAGCTCGAAGAGAAGATCCGAAATTTTCCGGTCGAGGATTTGGCGAAACAGGTTGCGGGGCGCAGCTATCCGTACGAAACGATGTTTCACGGAATCGTGCAACACGCGATTTACCATTCCGGGCAGATCGCCATGGTCTTAAGCATGCTGCGGCCGCAATCCGTGTAGCGCCTAGCTCGCGGGACGATGTGCTGCACACCCGGCTATTCCTGTCGCAGCGCGGACAACGGGTCGATTCTTGTGGCGCGGCGAGCTGGGACGTAGCAGGCCACGAGAGCCGCTGCTAGAAGAACGAGAGCGACGCCGATCAGGGCTCGCACATCCATTGCGCCGACGTTGTATAAGAGGCCCTTCAGTGTTTTGCCCACCAGGTAAACGCCGGGAAGGCCGATGGCCATTCCGATCAGGGCAGCCCACATTCCTTCGCCGACGACCAACCTTAGGACCTGCAGGCTACCTGCGCCAAGGGCCATGCGAATGCCCAACTCGTGTTTGCGTTGGGCGACGGAGAAGGTCATAACGCCGTAGATGCCGATGGCAGCCAGTACGAGCGCTAGTGTGGCGAAGGTGCCGAAGACGAGAACGGTGAAGCGGTCGGTCACTAAGGATTCGCTGACAACCTGGTCCATGGTGCGGACGTGAGTCATGGGGTAATCAGGATTCACGGAGCGGATAGCGGCGGCGATGCCGGTGGCGACCGAGCTGGGATTTCCGTTGGTGCGCACGCCAATGGTGGTGAAGGGCCAGGGGGCCTGGTCAAAGGGAAAGTCAACTTCGGCGGAACCGGTCGTGGTGGGGTGGCTCTCGTACTGCACGTCGTGGAAAACGCCTACAATTTGCCATTCGACGGGTGCGCCGAAGGGCGGAGTTTTATCGGGGAGCAATTCGACGATTTTGACGCGTTGGGTGAGGGGATCGACGCCAGGAAGGTATTGGCGCGCGAAGCTTTCGCTGACCATCGCGACGCGGGGAGCTCCGGCGAGATCGCGTGCGTCAAGATAGCGGCCGCGGGTGAGGCGTATTCCGTAGGTTTCGTAGTAGCCCGGCGTGACCGTGTTGATCATCGCTTGCGGTTGTTTGTCGGGGCTGTTGTCGGAGTCATCGGACGGCTGACCGGCGATGGTGAAATGCAGGCGGCCCGCGCCGTTAGTGGGGAGGCCGGGGGCAATGCCTATTTTCAGGACGCCGGGGACGGCGGCGATTCGTTCTTGCAACTGCTGGTAGACGGAGCGGATTTGGGCGGCGCTCGCGGTGCGGTCGTGCTGGATCGGAACGTTGAACGTGAGAACGTGGTCGCGGCGAATGCCCAGGTCGACTTGGGTGACATTCCAGAAGCTACGGAGGATGAGGCCTGCGCCCGCGACCAGGATTAAGGCGAGAGCGAACTCCGCGACGACGAGGACGCGGCGAAGTCGGTTGTGGCCTCCGCTGGCCGAAGAGGACCTGCCGCCTTCCTTTAACATGTCACTGATATTTTGCCGGGCCGCATGCCACGCGGGGAAGCATCCGAAAAACACCCCGCTGAGTAGCGTTGCGGCGAGTGTGAAGAGCAGGACAGGGATACTAAGGTGTGGATCGGCTTCGTAGGGAATCCCCAATTGGTTCCTGGGCATTAAGCTCATCACGCCGCGCAGAAGGGCCACCGAGAGCAGCGTGCCCAGGAGGCCGCCCATTAACGCTAGGGAAAGGCTTTCGATCAAGAATTGGCGGAAGATTCGCGCACGAGTGGCGCCTTGCGACGCGCGGACGGCGATTTCTTTTTGGCGCGCGGTGCCCCAGGCAAGCAACAAATTCGCAATATTGACGCAGGCAATGAGGAGCACGAAGCCGACGGCTCCCATCATCAGCCAGAGTCCCAGGCGGGTTTGCTTGGGAAGAAAGTCATCTTTGAGCGGCTCGACGGTCACGGTGAGATCGGCGTTCGTTTTCGGGTAGGTTTGTGCCAGCTGCTTGGCGATGACGGCCATTTCGGCATTTGCGGCATCCAGAGTGACTCCACGCTTGAGCTTGCCCATCACCAGGAGGAAGTGATTCTCGCGATGGATCTCTTCGGGCTTAAATGCGAGAGGGACATTCATCGAGGAATCACCAACATCTGAAGGACTGGGAGCTGCGACGCCCAGGACGGTGTAGAGTTCGCCGCTCATGCGAAGCTTTGTGCCGACGATGTTGGGATCGCTGCCGAAGCGATCGCGCCAAAATCTGTTGTTGAGGATGACCACGTGATCGTTGCCTGGTTGCGAGTCTTCGGCAACGAAATGCCTACCGAGAGCCACCTTTGGGCTAAAGAGGAGGTCGAAAAAGCCAGGGGCTACGCGGCTGGCCTGGACTTGTTCGGTCCAATCGGGGGTGGAGATGGTGAAGCCTTCGCCGGTCCAGCCGTTGAGGGAGTCGAAGACGGTAGCTTGCTTTTGCCAGTCGAGGAGGTCGCTGGGCGAGGTGCCATTGCGCTCACCTTTCTGGTGGGACCAGACCATGACGATTCTGTCGCTGTCGACATAGGGCAGGGGCGCAAGGAGCACCGAATAGAGCAAGCTGAAAATGGCGGTCGTGGCCCCAATGCCCAAGGACAGGGCAAGCAAGGACACGGACGTGAACCCCGGGCTCTTCCAGAGCAGCCTTGAGCCGTAGCGAATGTCGCGCCAAAGTTCGGTCATAACCGCACCTCTTCGTGTTTATACTCCCGAACCACGGGTAAAGTTCCATCGTTTCGTGCAGACACAGAATTTAGACGAGCGGGATGGGGAACGGTTGCGCTGGAACTCTGCAACGCATTGGGTTTTAGGTTTTATTTCTTGCCTAACCGCCCAAGAGTTTAGATGGCGTGATCAGTTTCCAGTATTTGTCGGCGGCCGAGTTGACTCGATTGCGGTGTTCTTGAGGGCATGAGCGACGGCATCCTTGACGACGACCTCATTGCGGCTGTGGTCGGTGATGGCGTCGTAGAGCAGTTGCGCTGGTTCTGGGTTTAATTCCCTGCTGTATTCGTCGGCGATATCGTTGGCCAGTTGTTGAAGCATTTTGCTGGACTCCGCACCCAGATCCGGACCGGTGATTTCGAATTGTCTGCCCATGTACTTTGCTGCGATTCGCTCGGCCAGTTTGTCGGCGGTCTGATAGTAATATTCCGAGATTTGGCGATGGCCTTCCTCGTGGTCGATCACATGCTGGGTTACTCCCGTTGGCACCCAGACGTTGATGTTGAGTTGCAGTGTCATGTTGACCTGCGTGACGGTGATGGTAGCGTGTGTAGCATCGGTTTGTTGAGGCTCCCCGCGGACGCTGGCATTGGAGAGGAATTCGGAATCGCATTCCGCGTTTTCTCCGGGCACCAAGGGTGGCATGCCGGCCGGCGGCGCGGCTGGGTCAAACGTGTGGTTCGCGAAAGCAATCGGCTGTTTGGTGATTGTCGGAACCGGAGCTTCCGTCAGTTGTCGCCGAGATGAGAAGTGCCACGCGAGCCAACTGAGAGTTAGCGCTCCCAGGGACACACAAAGCACAATTACGCCGCGCGAGGGCAATACCACCTCCGCCTTCCATTCTCCTAACAAGGCAGAGCGCGAGCCATGAGTTTGTGGGCGCCGAATGACGCGAAGGGCACCCTCGTGAAGCCGCCGAGCAGACTAGCTCTCGATTCAGCTGGATGGTCTTTTCTAGTGGCCGGCGGGTTTCTGGTCTGGCGGGGGTGGAGGCGGCGGTGCAAATTTGGCGTCGTCGACGGGGACATTTTGCTGGACTTGGTCAATTTGAATGGTGAAACGGTTGCCGGGGCGGGCGAGGGTCCAGCGGTAGGGGATTTTTACGCCGTCGGCGTCGTGGTAATCGGCGTAGTCGATTTGGGTAGGCATGCGGCCCAAGGCGGTTTCGGCGTAGCGGACTAGGCGAAGCAACAAGCCGGTTTGCTGATCAAAATAAAGCCGCAGGGGCGGCTGGCCTTCGTTGCGGCCGAAGACGAGATAGGTATCGTGGCCATCGATTTTTTCGCCGGGAACGACGGTGAATTTCTGGTAGAGAGTTTTGACGTCAGAAGCGAAATAGAAGTCGGAGTCGATGCGGGCAGCGGCGTTTTCCGCGGCGGACATAGGGTGGGGATGTCCGGCGTTGCTGAGCCAGCCCTGCTTGCCGTCGAAGGCGGTAATGCTCTCGCCGTTGGGCATGTGCATGATGGAGATGCGCTTGTCCGGGGCTTTGGCGTAAACCTCGATAGGAAGTTGATGGCCGCCGGCGTCTAGTTTGCCTTTTTCCACGCGGCTGGTGACTTTCTGCAGTGCCGCCTGGCCGCCGACGGCTGCTAAATATTTGTCGAGCAACTGATCGGCGGGCGGTAAAACAGGCTTCGCGTCGGCGGGCGCCTTGGAGGGCTCGGGTTCGGGCTTGGCGTCCTCGGTGGCGACGAGGGGAGTGGCGACGGGATCGGCAGCGCCGCGATGGCAGGAATAGCAGGTGACGTCGCGGTGCCCTTCAAAATTGTCTTTGTTGATGGCGAACATCATCTCCATCATTTTGCGTGCGGTGACTTTCGTCTTTTTGTCGTCCTTTTCGAATACCAACTTCTGGCCTTCACGAACGTGGCAGTACTCGCATTCGACGCCAAGCGAAGCGGTGATGAATTGCATGGACGGAAAAATCTGGTCGGCGGGAACGCCCTTCAGAACTTTGATGTTCTTGAACTGCTCTTCAGCGAGCTTGGGTGCGGCGGGCGATTGTGGCGGATTGGATTGAGCCCACGCCCCTACGATAGCCAAGCCCGTGCTCAGCGCCAATGCGCACACTACGAATGGCGTGTTGCGTCGGTTCAAACTCATCCCCGGCCCCCTGAACCCTAATTTTGCGAAGAAAAGTGTACCAGAAAGCGGACTCCGGCTTCGCATGCGGAAAATGAGACCACCTGGCGGCAGCTAAGGGGAGAGATCGCCGCGTTTGGCAAGAGCGGTGATGCGGTCGGCCGCACGGAAAGCCAGCGCCTCAATGGTCATGGTGGGCTGGCCGCGACCGCTGGTGACGAGGCTGCTACCATCGCAGAGGAAAAGATTTTTCACGTCGTGCGTTTGATGGTCGGAATTGACGACGGAGGTCTTCGGATCATTACCCATGCGGCAGGTGCCGAGCAGGTGGACGGAGAATTCCTGTTCCCCGGCCGGGAACGACCATTGTTTCTGGGCGCCAGCGGCTTGGAGAAGCTCAGCTGCACGGACGTTCAGCCAATTGCTTAGCTTGACGTCGTCGGGATGATCCTTGTAAGTCATGCGAAGCGCTGGGAGGCCCCAAGCGTCTTTCAGATCCGGATCGAGCGAGAAGCTGTTGTTCTCGACGGGGAGCGAAGTGCCGTGGCAAAGAATCTCGACAGTACGCGTGAAGTTGTGGCTCAAAACATCCTTGAAGCCCTTGCCCCATCGCGGAGAGCCGGGCGGGAGGCCGCCCAGGGCGAAACTTATTGGCGTCTGATCGAAGCGTGCGTCTAGCCCGCCGCCGCCGTGAAAACCGACTTTGTCGGGATCAAGTTCGTAAAAATCGTGGAGGATGCGGCTGACGGCGAAACCTTTGTAGTCGTTCAGAGGATGCTCGAACACGCCGACGGAGAGCGCGCCGCTGTTGAACATGAGATGCTTGCCGACTTTGCCGCTGCTGTTGGCGAGACCGTCGGGAAATTGCTTGTTGGCAGAGAGCAAGAGGAGACGCGGTGTTTCCGCTCCATTCGCGCAAACTACGACGGCTTTGGCTTTCTGGCGCTGGACGTTGCGCTGCGAGTCGAAATAAACGGCGCCGGAGGCGCGGCCATTGGCGTCGAGCTCGATGCGGTGCACGTAAGAATTCGGGCGGATTTCGCAGCGGCCGGTTCTCTCCGCCATGCGGATGGCGGTGGCGAGCGAACTGGACTTCGCGCCGACTTCGCAGGCGAACGCAAGACAGAAACCGCAATTGATGCACGCGCTGCGCCCCGGGCGCGGCTGCGAGAGAATCGCCATGGGCGCGGGAAATGGATTCCATCCTAACTTGCGTGCGGCGCGTTCGAAAATCACGCCGCCCGATTTCACGGGGAGTGGCGGCATGGGGTACGGCTTGGAGCGCGGGGGATCGAACGGACTCGCACCGGCCTGGCCAGAGACTCCAATCTCCCATTCAACCTTTGTGTAATACGGCTCGAGGTCGGCGTAGCTGATGGGCCAATCGGCCAAAGCCGCGCCGGGGACCGGGCCCACTTTGCTGCGCTCCTTGAAATCTATTTCGTGGAAGCGCCAGAAATTCGCGGTGAAGTGCGTGCTAGTGCCACCGACGAGACGACCGTAGGCAATGGCGCGCTGCGGCTTGGCTTTTTCGTCCGGCGTTTTGCGAAAGGTATTGGGCTGGAGATCCGGATGATTGGTTAGAAAATCGCGGTTGAGGACCTCGATTTCGTCGTGAATGAAATCTCTTTCGGTGAGGTACGGGCCCTGTTCCAGAACTACGACACGGAATCCGTTTTCGGATAGTTCTTTGGCGACGATGCCTCCGGCTGCCCCGGAGCCAATGACAACGAAGTCAACTTCATCGGTCGTTTTATATTTAGGCTGATCCAGCGTCATGTTTTGGGTTTGTCCGCCGCGGGAGGATTTGGTTGCCAGCCTGGATAGTCTTTGTCGTAGTAGCCAAACGGCGGCATGAACATGTGCTCGTTCTCGCGGCCGATCGCTTTCCAACCGGCACCATCACGATTGCCGCGTTTGTTGGCATCGGGATCAATCAGAAACCCGGAGATAGTGTGAACGCGGATCGTTTCGAAGAAAGATTGTGCCCCGGCGCTCTGACGGAAAGGCCGTCTTCCCCCGCTGGGAGATTGCGGGTCCAGAGATTCCAGGATCTGGTCTTGCTGCTCGAGAGTGGCGGCGGAAAATTTGTTTGCGGCCGGGAACATCTCGTACACCCTGACCTGCAGTTCGTGCAAACCATCGGCATACAACTTCTGATCATCTTTGGCGAAAGTGACGAGAGCGCGGTCGATGAAAAATACGACACCCGCTTCGTGTGCGCCGGGCGTATCCGTCGTGGGGATGATACGGGACGAGATCGCGTCGATCTCCGCAGCTTGTTCGGGAGTAAAGAACTCAAATTTTGCAATCGAAGCGGATTGGACGGCCCCGCGGGCATGAGTAGCCGCCGAGAGCATGGCCGGCCAATGCGCCGAAATCCAGGCGGCCGAAATCCCTGTTAAACCTTGAGACAAAAATCCGCGGCGTGAGAGATGGCTGTCCATAGATTCGCGCGCACATAGCGAATGAAGTAAAGTGAATGTATGCTGTGAGCAGCGCACGGTCAAGAACAAAGCGGCTCAGCATGCAAACCAATTTGGTCCGAATCGAAACACTCGTTTGCGGAGTGTTGCGACCCTAGTGTACGATTTCGCAGGCGCGCAGAAAAAATCAAATTCTCGATTGGTCGTAGCAAAAGAATGGCTACCTTCACAGGCGCGATAGGAACCGGAAGTAAGTGGCTGCTGGACAAGATCGTCGGCGTGCTGGCCGCCACGGGCGTCAACCCCAATTTTCTGACGTTTCTCGGCCTGGTGGTGAACTTCATTGCGGCAGCAAATTTCGCTCTCGGACATTTTCGAATTGCCGCGCTGATTATCTTCTGCGCGGGCTTCCTTGACATACTCGACGGGCAAGTGGCGCGTCGCCAAAACCGCGTAACCGCTTTTGGCGCTTTCTACGATTCGACGCTGGACCGTTACGCGGACATGGCGCTGTACATGGGCCTGCTCGTCTATTATTCCGTGAGCGGGCGCACACCTTACGTCGTGCTGGCTGCCGTCGCTACCGCAGGCTCGGTGATGGTCAGTTATGCTAGAGCGCGGGCGGAATCGCTCATCCCTCTCTGCAAAGTCGGCTTCATGGAGCGGCCTGAGCGCCTCGTTTTGCTGATCATTGGCGGCCTTACGACTCGCATGGGCGCCGTGCTCTGGGTGATCGCCGTGGTCTCCACGATTACGGTGATTGACCGCATCGTGTTCACGTGGCAGGAAACGAGAGCGGGACGGACCATTCCGGGCATCAAGCTTCCGTCGTGACATTCCTCAATTGATTTCATATTCGGCGATTGGGGTAGAGCGATCGACGCCGTATAAAATTCTACTCGCGCGACTTTTCTTCTAAACTCACTTCAATCGGCGCAGCGATGATTTCGTGAACACGGTTGCAAAGCGCGGGAACATCTTTCTTGGTCATGCCCTTTGTCTCGATGACGTCATGAAGATAGACCGTGATGGTGGCAGGCCAAAGCATCCAGTGGCCTGTGCGATGATGTTTGATGGATCCGGCGAGGCTGACCGGCACAATGGGAATCCCCAACTGTTGCGCGACGCGGAAACCACCCTCTTCAAAGACGTCGACGTGGCCATTGCGCGTGCGCTTCGCTTCCGGAAAAATAATCAGGCTCGTGCCCCCGTCGATGGCGTCTTGTGTGAGGCGCCACATGCGCTTCAGATCGGAAGGACGGCGCACGTCGGGGACGGGTACGTTCCCAAAGCGCTTCATGAGCCAACCATACGCTGGGATTTTGAAGTGAGATTCCAGTTCCCACCCCCGAACGTATTGCGGAATGGCGCAGTAGAGTATGAAAGGGTCGAAAAGATTTACGTGATTCACCATGAAGAAACAGGTGCGCTGAGGATCGAACCCCGACGCGCGAACGACTTCCACGCGTGCGCCGGCGAGAAAAACGATGCGGCGACAGAAGCTGCGTTGAAGCCAGTCGTGTTTGTGAGGGTCCAGAAAAATCCCAAGGAAGACGAGCATAGGCGCGAATATGAAAAAATGGAGGCCACTTAGAATCCAGAGAAACGCGCTGCAAAGGGCAAGCAGTCCGCGCTTCATATATAGATGTCCACGGCAGCAGGAATGATGTCGAGGGACAGGCACTGAAGACAGGCGATTTCGCCGTCGATCAGTACATCCACAGGAACCTTAACTCCAAATTCGATGTGCCGCACAGCCCGCCGCGAAGCCAAAGGATGTTCGATATGCGTGCCGTCATAGAGTTTGGGGAGCATGCGGAGCAATCCGATGCGCCCGATCGGCCCCCAGCGGACAAATTCGATCAGGCCGTCTGTGGGATCGGCTTGAGGTGCGATGAGCATTGTCCCGCCGGTGAATTTGCTGTTGCTGAAGGAAAGAAAAAGGCAGCGGCTTTCGTCCCATTCCGTTTCATCATCGCAACGCAAACGAAAAGCGCGCCGCCGCAATTGAACGACTCGCACAAAAACTCCGAGCAGATAGCCAAGATAGCCGAAGGGTTTGAAGTAGCGATTGGTTAGAGAACCCACGTCCGCCGTGAAGCCCAAGCTAAGAAGATTGAACGAATAGACTTCACCCTTAGTATGCGTCAACCGAATCAAATCGACGGTGCGTTTTCGGTCTTCGATTAGGGCTTCGAGCGAAGCGGCAGCGCCGTCCTTGGTAAAATCCCGGAGAAACGAATTGCCCGTTCCGAGCGGCAAAAATCCAAGAGCGATTCGTTCTTTGCCGCGTGCGCGTTCATAAACACCATTCAGAATTTCATGCGCGGTGCCATCGCCGCCGACGGCAATGAACCGACGGTATCCCTGCTCGTAGGCTTCACGCGCAAGATCAACGGCGTGGCCGGGCCCGGTGGAGGCAACGACGTCGATCTTCATTCCTTTTTCGCGTAGCCTCGCGAGTGCCGGCCCGGCGAGCTTGGCCGAGCGGCCGCCACCTGCGGCTGGGTTTACGATTGCGAAGAATTGATGCCTCAAAGCCGTTTCATTCCCTTAAAGGAAATGCTCGTTCCCGTTCGCGCATGACCAGCGTCACAAAGGCACAAACGCAGCGGCGCGGTCGAGCTTCGCAAGCTGCTCTGCGAGAGAGTTTCTCTTAATTTTGAGCGAAGCTGTGCGTGGAAAATCCTCATCGAATAGAACCACGCCGTGAATGCGCTTGTAGTTTAGAAGCTTGCTGTTGCGCACGGAAATGTCGCGGCGAAGCTGCTCGGAGTAAGTTTGGCCGGGCTCGAGATGCACCGCAAGCAGTAGCTGTTCGCCGACCATCGAGCGTTGTGGCCAGATGTAGTTGGCGGCAAAGACGCAAAATTCCTTGACGGGGAGACTGTCGAAGACCGATTCGATGTCCTCCGGATAGATGTTTTTACCTTCCTCGGTGACGATCATATTTTTCTTGCGTCCGAACAGCTGCAGGTGGCCTGTGGCGTCAACGCGGCCAAGATCGCCGGTCATGAGCCACCCGTCGACGATGGCTTCGGCAGTCAGCTCGGGCTCATTCAGATAGCCGGACATGATTGTTTTGCTGCGGACGGAGACCTCGCCGATGCCGTCGTTGCCCGCATTGACGATGCGGATCTCCATGCCGGGAAGCGGCTTGCCCACGGTATCCGCACGAAAGGGTCTCAGGTCGTTGACAGTGATTGCAGTGCCGGCTTCGGTCAATCCATAGCCGTTTGCAACCGGTATGCCCAGATCGTAGAAGAATTGCAGTGTCCGCGGTTCCGTAAACGCGCCGCCGACAATTATCGTGCGAAGTTCGCCGCCGAAAGGCTCGTGGACTTGTTTCAACAGGCGGCGGCTGAGACCGAGCCGCGGCCGGCTTTTCGTCAGCGCTTTGTTGACGGCAACGATGGCGTTGAAAACCTTTCGCTTGCCGGATGGAAGCTCGTCGAACCGCGTCTGCAAGCCCTTCTGCAGGTTTTTCAGTACGAGCGGAACGAGACTGACGTACGTGATTTTGTATTTCGAAAATGCTTCGCGAACATATTCAGGTCGTAGGGTGCGCAAATGCACTACGGCCGCGCCACAAATGAACGGCCCGAAGAAACCCACCATGAAATCGATGGCGTGATTCGTCGGAAGAATGCTGAGGTATCGCACGCCCGGCGAAAATGGATAGATGGCGGTAAGGGCGACGCACTGCTCGAGGTAATTTTCGTGCGTCATCATGCAGCCTTTGGGGCGACCGCCGGTGCCGGAAGAATAGACGATGCACGCCACGTCCCTGCGCGTGCGCGGAACGAACGTTGGCTCACCGCTGTCGCGAAACTCTTCCCAACGTGTCGCACCGTCGAGTTCGGCGTTCTTGGGCGCTTCGGTTACGAGGACGGTGGTCACGTTCGTTGCCGCAGAGCGGCCCGTAGCCACGCTGAGCTGCCGCCAGATGGCGTATTCGGTGATCAGGACTCTTGCACCGGAATGCTTGAGCAGTTGCCACTGCTCATCCGGCGTGAGTTTGTAGTCGAGCGGCACCAAAACGCCACCGGCGTAAAAAATCGCATAAGCCGAAATCAGCCACTTGGACTGATTCGTCATGATGATGCTGGCTCGATCACCCACGGCGAACCCTTCGTCTTGCAGCGCCTTCGCGAGCGGGTGCGCGCGCCCTTTGAAGTCCCGGTAAGTGAGCCGTTCTTTTTCTTTCTCGCGGTCGGCCTCCATCAGGCACACTTCGTCTGAAAATTCTTCCAGGGCATCCTTCAGCGCCGCGCCGATGGATTGATATTTCGAAAGGTCTAGCATTACAGGCGGGATTGTATCCGCGAAGCGAGCGTGCGAAAGTCGCTTACGCCTTGCACTTCATAATCGGGCAATTCGATGCCGAAATGATTTTCGAGGCGGCTCAGCATCTCGAGCGTTTGCAGGCTGTCAATGCCGAGCTTTTTGAAGAAATCGTCTTCCGGAGCGAGCGAGCCCGCCGGCACGTTGAAGTGCTTCGACGCCAGATCGAGGACTTCCTGCGTGGTTTGCTCAAGCGTTCGCATGGAAGCTTAAATTTACCATTTTCCGCACGAAGAAAGAAAATGACGTGTCCGCGGGTGAAGCCGATAAATTCCATGGAACTCTCTATGGCAAATACGGCATCGCGTCAGTGGACTCGACGAATTTTTTGAGCGCAGCCATGACCGTAGGCCGCGCAAACAGTTCGCAGAAGAGATCGATTTCGCGCCGAAGATCTTCGTGCGGAATAGGCTTAATGAACTTTTTTGCTGCCGCGCGCGTAATGCCGTCAAACTTGACGATTTGAGCGGCCGTAGCGCGTGCAATGCGAAGAGCTTCCCCTTCCGCTGCGATCTGCGCGACGAGCCCCACCGCTTGCGCGCGCGAGGCATTGACGCTGCGGCCCGTCAAGAGAAGGTCGCGAATAAACGCGTTGCCCAGGTCGCGTTTCAGGCGCGGGATGCCGCCGAATCCTGGAATCAAGCCAAGGCGCAATTCGGGAAACGCGAAGCGCGCCATCTTGTCCGCCACGATGATGTCGCAAGTGAGGGCGAGTTCGAAGCCGCCTCCAAAACATACTCCATGGACAGCCGCGATGGTCGTAAACGGCGCAGCGTCGATGGCGTTAAACACTGCGTGAATGCGCACAAGAAAAGCGCGCAGGCCGGAAAGGCGCTCTTTTTCGGAGAGTTGCGCGGCGGTCTGATAAAGCTCGCGAAGGTCGGCGCCCGCAGAAAAACCGTGCTTGCGCTCGCTGTAGATGATGCACGAGGAGGTCTCCGGAGCAAGCGCGCCGATAGCGGCAACAAACTGTTCCAGCTCTCCCAGCATCGCGAGACCAATTTCGTTCGCAGGCTCGCGATCGAGCGTCAGCTCAATCACTCCATCGCGCCATTCCCAGCGAAGCGCTTTGCCGGTGAACGACTTCACGCCGTGCTCCCGGCGGCTGCTTTGCTTTCCAGCGCTGCGGCGTACATCGCGCTGATTTCCGCAGCGAATCGCGCGCTGATAGCATCACGGCGCAATTTGCCCATAACCGTCAGAAGCCCGTTTTCTAGCGTGAGGTTCTCCGTGAGCACTGTGAAATTGCGAATCTGGCGATAATGCGGAAGCTCAGGATTCAGGGCATCCAAAGCTGATTGCACGGCGGCGCCCTCAACAGCGCCGGTCACGAGCGCGCAGAGAAAACCGCGGCCGTTGCCAACCACAACGATCTGCTGCGCACTCGGAAGCAATCGAGCCAGCTTCTCTTCGATAGGCTCGGGAGTAATCTTGTGACCCGAATTCAGCACGATCAAGTTTTTGAGGCGTCCAATGATCCGCCAATTACCACGGACGTTCACCTCACCCTGATCCCCAGTGTGAAACCACCCGCCTTCCAACACGCGCGCCGTTTCTTCGGGCCGGTTCCAATAACCCGGAAAAATATTCGGGCCGCGCACGACGATCTCTTCGTTTTCGCCGACTTTCATCTCGATGCCGTTGACCGCTGTTCCCACATAGCCGGGCTCGACGGGAACGCGAGGGTCGTCCAGCGTACAGATCGCCGTAGTCTCGGTAAGACCGTAGGCTTGCAGCACTGGAATGCCAAGCATGAGAAAGAATTGCTGCGTCTCCGGAGCAAGCGGCGCCGATCCGCAAATCAAAACGCGAATATTCGGTCCGAAACGATCTCTGATCTTGCCGAAAATGAATTTACGCCCGAGTCCCAACCAGAAAGCATCGGTGGCGCGCCCCCGGCCCGCGTGTTTCCGCATCCATGCCTCGCGCGCCTTCCCATAGAGCGACCGGATGGGCGCAGACCGCTTCGACAAGGCGTCTTCCACGCCGCGGCGGACGCGTTCGAGAAGCGTCGGTACATTCAGGAAATAGTGCGGAGAAGCGAGCCGAATTTCGTCCGCTAGTTTGGTCAGATCCGTGGACAGCGTCAGAACACTTTCCCGCGAAAGCCAAGCTAGCAATGTGATCCACGAGGCCGCGAAGCTAAACGGACCGTAGTGGAAGACACGATCAGGCTCGTGCGTCACCCCCATCAGCAGGTCGAGCCGCTCGCGCGCACAAGAAAGGATGTGCGTCACGTTGCCAACGTTTAGACAAACGCCCTTGGGTTCGCCAGATGTGCCTGAGGTGTAGATGATAGCAACAAGATCCGCGTCGGCACGAGGATTCGGCCCTTCGGGCGGCGAGGCATCCGGTGCAGCTTCTTGCAAAACGTCATCAAAAAGGACAAGCCTTCGCGCGTTCGACCATTGCGGCGGCAATTCCTTCGCCACAGCCTCGCCCAGCGCCACATCATTAGTGAACAGGAATCTTGGCAGACAATCTTTCATCATCGCGGCTAATTCGCCCGGCGCCTGCCGCGCGTATAGGGGTACGACGATGACGCCTTCCGCCAGCAGCGCGAGATTGAACGCCACCCACCGAGCGGAGTTCGGCGCGAGTAGCGCGCAACGCTCGCCGGGCTGAAGCCCCGTGCGCCGCAGATGTGTACGGACACGTCCCACCTGCTCAAGCAATTCCCTTCCCGAAACGCTGGCGAACTTCTCGCCATGAATCTCGCGTAGCACGACGCGGCTATCGGCTTTTTTCAGTTGTGCGAAAATATCTTCGAGAAAATTCGGCATGGGAGCTGGGCCGGCCATCAACGAGACGCAGTTCCAGCAACAGAATGTTGCGGCACAGCGGATGAAGAGTCGTAGCGCTCGACAAGTTGAAGTAGCATGTCATTCAAGGGGGGGAGATAGTCCTCCCACGTAAGAACCCCGGAGCGGAGCGGAAATTCCGGATAGGTGCGGCGCATGGCGTCTTCGAGAAAAGTG
>DATEWL010000477.1:0-2938 GCA_035258025.1 Candidatus Acidiferrum sp.
GGCTAGAGAAAGATGCCACGAAAAAGACGCTAACGTTTGCACCGCACGTTCCGGCAGATTGGACAAACTTCAAAATCAATAACGTACGCGTCGGCGACAGTGTGCTGAATCTGAGCTACCAGAAGGCACTGGATGAAATCACACTGGAGATAACGCGCACAGGCGGGGAATGCTCGCTGGACTTCGAGCCCGCACTGGCAAACACGGCGTTAGTCGGACGCGTGAACGTGAACGGACGTCCGACCACCTATGACCAGCGAATGTTGGCCGAGCATCATCACTTGAGAATAAAAGTTGCGTTGAAGGAAGGGAAAAACGTCGTTCACATCCCCGTGGCGAATGATTTTGGGGTGTCGTATGCCTTCCGGTTGCCGGAGCTGGGACGCGCGAGCTCTGACTTACGAATACTATCCGCGAAGCTGGAAGATGTAGCAGCGCCGATGGAATTGGTTACGGCCGGTCGGGCGGGAGCAACCTACGAATTGGCAGTTTGGAACCCAAGCATGATCGAATCGGTTCGCGGAGCGGAATTAGTAAAAAATGCGAGCGGCGGAACGAATTTGCGAATTCACTTTGAAGGGAAAAAAGGTGAAGAATACTCGCACCAGCGAGTGGTGATCTTTTTTCACCCACTGAAGGTACCTCGAAAATTTCTAAAGCAGTAAGAAGTGACTCCTCGAACCGTAAGCGAGATGCACGGCAACACTGGAGAACGGTATGAGCAATTTTGTTTTCAGGAACATTCTTTTGCGAACAGCGCTGACGGCAGTGATAGCGTTGGGACTTTTAGGGATTGCGCCACGAGCGGAGTCGCAGCAGAAGGGCGTGGATGCGGAGGGGCACGCATGGTGGCAGCATGCGGTGTTCTATGAGATTTATCCGCGGAGTTTTGCGGATAGCAATAATGATGGCGTCGGCGATTTGAACGGTATTACGTCGAAACTGGACTATTTGAAAGAACTTGGAATTAACGCGATTTGGATTACGCCGTGCTTTCCGTCGCCGCAGGTGGATTTTGGGTATGACGTTTCGGATTATGAGGCGATCGATCCGATGTACGGGACGATGGAAGATTTCGACCGGCTGGTGGCGGAAGGTAAGAAGCGAGACATCCGAGTGATTCTGGATTTTGTGGTGAATCACACTTCAGACCAGCATAAATGGTTTATCGATTCAAAATCGTCGAAAACTGCGGAGCATCGCGACTGGTACATCTGGCGCGACGGCAAGGCGGCGGGGCAGCCGCCGAACAATTGGCTCTCGACGTTCGGCCTATCTGCTTGGAAACTCGATCCGAAAACCGGCCAGTATTATTACCATTATTTTTATCCCGAACAGCCGGACCTGAATTGGCGGAATCCCGCGGTGGAAAAAGCGATGTTGGATGTTACGCGGTTTTGGTACAAGCGCGGCGTGGCGGGATTCCGTTTGGATGCGGTGGATACGCTGTACGAGGATCCAAACCTTACCGACAATCCTGTGCTGCCTGGCAAGGACAAGTTCGGGCGGCCGAACATGGATGAGATACACAACAAGAAGCTGCCGGAAGTGCACGATGCGATGCGGAAATTGCGGACGACGGCCGATGAATATGGATCAGTGCTGATAGGGGAGACTTGGACTAGCAATGTGGAGCAGCTCAAGGATTACTACGGAACGAAGAACGACGAGCTGCAGATGCCGATGGATTTGATGATGTCGGGTTTTAAGGGGCTCTCCGCGGATGAGTATCGCAAGCATATTGCGGCGGTGAACGCGGCGGGGCACTGGCCGGTGTATGTGATCACTAATCACGACATCGTGCGGTCGTACACGCGGTATGCGGATGGAGCGCACAACGACGACATCGCGAAAATGATGGCGGCGCTTTACCTGACGCTGCGCGGGTCGGCGATTATGTATTACGGCGAAGAGATCGGGATGGAGAACAACATCCCCAAGAACATAGACGATGTGAAGGACCCGATCGGCAAACTGGGCTGGCCTCTCGAAAAAGGGCGCGATGGGGAGCGCACGCCGATGCAGTGGAACAGCAGCGAGAATGCGGGTTTCAGCAAAACGAAGCCGTGGTTGCCTGTGCCGGCTAGCGCGAGCACGCACAACGTGGCGGACGAGATGAAGGACCCAGACTCCGTCTTGAGTTTCTACCGGAAGCTTCTGGCGCTGCGGCATACGGAGGCGGCGCTCTTGGATGGGGATTACGTTTCGCTTAACGAGGAGAATCCGAATGTGCTGACGTATGTTCGGAGATACAAGGGTGAAGCGATTTTGGTCATTTTGAATATGTCGGCGGCGGTGCAGAAGGTGCGGTTCGATCTTTCGCCGGCGGGGTTTGTGGAGCCGAAGATGGAAGTTTTGTTGACGAGTTTTCACAAACAGTTGAAGGGGATGTTTATGGAGTTGCCGATGGAGCCTTACTCCGTGTTCATTGCGAAGGTCTCGAAATAGAAGAAGGGAATTTTACACAGAGGACTCGGAGAGCACAGAGGGCGCAGAGAAGAAAAAGCAGATCCCTCGCTTCGCTCGGGATGACAATTTATTCGTGCTTACGCCGGCGTTGTTTGCGACATTGGCGTGATGTGGAAAGCGAGATTATTAGCGGAGGGGCGGAGAGAAATCGGTCAGGGTGAGGAAAGTGGAGTCGACCTTTTCAACGATTTTGCCGTTGGCTTCTGAGGCGTCGCGGACCTGTTTCCATTCGGGATCGTCTTGGAAGGCTTTCCAGTTGGCGGTGGCGGCTTCGCGGCTGGGGTGCGAGATGATGTACACGAGAGTTTTGCCTTTTAGCGGGTCGTCCGTGGGAGTCCAGTAGGCGATATTTCTTATGCCATGCTTTTCAAAAAGTTGCATGGTGTGTTCGCGGAAGCGCCGGAGAAGGTCGTCGAGCTTGCCTTCGTAAGTGTGGTAGACGCGGAGTTCGTAGACAGTGGTAGAAGAT
>DATEWL010000478.1:0-2533 GCA_035258025.1 Candidatus Acidiferrum sp.
AATCCAGACCTCGCTGCACTGCTTGATCAGGTTCGCATCACGCCGGGGGGCGACCGCGTGACCCTGCACATGTCCCTGAACGACGATCAGATGAGCTCGCTGATCAAACACAATACTTTCTCTTTCAAAATGTAGGTTTGCGGCGTTTCTTCATCGGAAAAACACGAAGAGCCGGACACGACATCGTGCCCGGCTCTTTTTGTCTTTTGAAAGATTTACTGGATGGGCGGGAGGTGGCCCAAATACTTCGTCAAACGGGTAACCGCTAATGCGCCGCGCACTTCGTATTGAACGCGGTCGACTCCCCCGAGCCCGCCCGAAACTCCTATTTGAGTCGCAAATCCGGCAATCCGGTCCAGTCCCACTGCAGGCTCCGCACCGCCTTCGTGAGTCAGCTCCACCTCGATGCGGTCCGGATAACGCACCAAGGTCACTGTCAGGTGCGGGTGGTCCCCGGTCAAATGCTCAAACGTTTCCAGGCAAGCAGCGACAACGGACTTTTGTAGTTCGGCCGCCTCATCGCTCGTCAGACCAGCAGCCTCCGCCAAAAATCGAGCAGCGCCCCCTGGCGCGGCGGCCAGCCGCGGATCGGGATCAATCTGCAACTCAATGCGTCGGAAATCAACGCTCACTGTAGTTGTTCGCGAGGGCGACATCGCAAGCTTCCCGGCAGTCCGGGCAATAATACAAACCGTCCGCGCAGAGCTTCACGTTAATCTGCCCCTTGCAAATCGTGCAGTATTTTTCGCAATTGCAATTGGTTTCCGTCTTGTCACACTGTCCGCAAAGGATTGGACCTGACATGGGAGCCTCCCCGAAAACTGTACCTGACGTTGGCTGAAGCCAGCAAGCTGCACGTTCGGGCAATGGCGCTTTTCTTCTATTACATTGCCCGTGGCTCCTTTGGGCTTGGCGTTCTGTCGCTCGCTCCGGCTTTTCCCGTGTGAAGTGCCCTTCTTTGACGCGTTCCGAGGCGCATGTTAGTATCGATTTCTGCTTGAGCACACGGAATGGAATCCGTCACGACTCCTCCTATCACCGAACTTCGCAAGACGCCGCTTAACGCGGTGCACCGCCGTTTGGGCGCGAAAATGGTCAATTTCGGCGGCTGGGATATGCCTGTTGAGTACCCGGCGAGTGGTGGCCTGGTTGCCGAGCATAAGGCTGTGCGCGCAGGCGTCGGTGTTTTCGATGTTAGCCACATGGGAGACATCCGGATTCGCAGCGGGCGCACACCCGGCGGTGCTTTGGCGGCTGTGCAGCATCTCAGCATGAACGATGCTTCGAAGCTAGCGATCGGCCAGGCGCATTATTCAGCGATGCTTTATCCAGAGGGCACTTTTGTAGACGATGTAATCGTTCATCGTCTCGGCGAAGACGACTACCTGCTGGTGATCAACGCGGGCACGCGCGAGAAAGACGTCAGCTGGGTTCGCGAAAATACCAAAGGATTCGACTGCGTCGTGGAAGACCTGAGTGACACGTACACCCAGCTCGCGATACAAGGCCCGCGCGCGCAAGAGTTGCTGCAAAAACTGACCAACGCAAATCTGGCCGTGATCAAAAGCTATTGGTTCACGCACTGCACAGTCTGCGGCCTGAAGAACACACTAATTGCGCGCACCGGGTATACCGGGGAAGACGGTTTCGAGATTTATGTTCCATCTGATCCCACAACAAGCGAGATGGTCTGGAACAAAGTCATGGAGGCCGGACGCGATTTCGGAATCATGCCCTGCGGCCTCGGCGCACGAAACACTCTGCGTCTTGAATCAAAAATGGCGCTCTACGGCCACGAAATCAGCGACAAAATCAACGTCTGGGAAGCGGGACTCGATCGTTACTGCAAAATGGAAAAGGACGATTTCATCGGCCGTGCAGCGTTAGAACGCGCAAAAGCCGCGGGTCTGACGCGAGCGCTGGTTGGCCTCGAAATGGTGGACCGCGGCATCGCGCGCGATGAATACTGCTGCTGCAACGAAAACGGCGACGTGATTGGCGTGATCACTAGCGGCTCACCCTCGCCGACGCTTTGCAAGAACATCGCGCTCGCTTACGTCCCGCCCACGATGACGGCTCTTGGCACTCCCGTCTACGTTCAGATTCGCGCGCAGAAGTGCAAAGCCCAGGTGGTCGCGACGCCGTTCTACAAGCGGCCGAAAAAGACTGTGGCGCCGCAAGCCGCAGCGAATGTCTGACAAGAGCGACTTTATAGCGCCCACGGTCTGACCGGGGCGATGAGGAGTGGTCTAATGGCGTATCCTGCGAATTATCGCTACACCAAACAGCATGAATGGGTTGATGTCAAAGGTGACGTAGCCGCGATCGGCATCACCGACTACGCGCAGCACGAGCTCGGCGACGTGGTCTTTGTCGAGCTGCCGAAAGTTGGCGCGAAGATCGAAGCCGGCAAAACGTTCGGCACGGTGGAATCTGTAAAGGCGGTCAGCGACATTTACGCTCCGGCTTCGGGAGAAGTCGTCGAAGCCAACGAAGTTCTACATAACACGCCCGAAAAGATCAACACCGATCC
>DATEWL010000479.1:0-6349 GCA_035258025.1 Candidatus Acidiferrum sp.
CCCAGCAGCTTGGCGACCTTGTCATAAGCTTCCCCCGCTGCATCGTCGCGAGTCTGGCCAATTTTCCGGTATCGCAAAAGCCTGCCCGCATCCTGCCCGTTGGCTTCCCCCGCCTTTACCTCATACAAAACCGTATGCCCACCCGAAACAATCAAGCAAACCGCCGGCAATTTCGCCGCACGACCCGCCCGATGCGCCTCCAAAAAAACCGCGTGAACATGTCCCGCCAAATGATTCACCGCCACAAGCGGTTTCCCCAAAGCCATCGCCAAAGTTTTTCCGTAGGTGATTCCCACGAGCAGCGCACCAACCAACCCCGGCCCATGCGTCACGCCAATTGCATCTACATCGGCAAGCTGCATTCCCGCCTGCGCCAGGGCTTCTCGCACGACAGGCACGATCTGCCGCAAATGTTCGCGCGACGCCAACTCCGGCACCACGCCGCCATACTTCCTGTGAATATCAATCTGCGATGCCACCACGCTGGACAAAATCTCGCGTCCGTCGGCCACTACCGCCGCCGCCGTCTCATCGCACGACGATTCAATCCCCAAAATGCGCGTCATTTTTAGAAACTCACCGAACGAAACTACAATTTTAAATGCTTCAAATATTCGCGGAAGGGCGCGCCCAACTCTTCGTTCTGCAATGCGATTTCGACCGTGGCTTTCAGAAATCCCAGTTTGTCGCCTGCATCGTAGGATATTCCTTCGTAGATGTACGCCCAGAGACCGTGCTCCTGAGCCAGGATGCGCAGCGCGTCCGTCAGCTGAATTTCATTTCCGGCCCCGGGCTTGGTGCGCTCCAGGCAATCGAAAATCTGCGGCGGCAAAACGTACCGCCCGGTGATCGCGAGGTTTGACGGCGCATTTTCTGGCTTTGGTTTTTCCACCAAGTCGCGAATCCTTAGAAGCCGCGCGCCAAACGGCGGCAGTGGTGCGGCCTCGCCGTCGACGATGCCATAAAGATGCGTTTTCTCTCTCGGCACTTCTTCTACGGCAATCGCACCAACGCCAGTCGCCGCGTATACATCAATCAGCTGCTTGGTGGCAGGATTTTTACCCGGGATCAGCACGTCCCCCAACAAAACGGCAAACGGCTCGTCGCCCACAAGATCCCTTGCCACCAGTACTGCATGCCCGAGCCCGAGCGGTTCCTTCTGACGCGTGTAACTCACTTGCACCATGTCGCTGATTCGCCGAACCATTGCGGCTTGATCCTTCTTCCCTTTTTCCTCCAGGAAGCGCTCCAGCGTGGGCGCATGGTCAAAGTGATCTTCAATCGAGTTTTTGCCCTTCCCCGTAACGATAATGATGTGTTCAATTCCTGAGGCCACGCACTCTTCCACCACGTACTGAATCTGCGGCTTGTCCACCACCGTCAGCATCTCTTTGGGTTGGGCTTTGGTTGCGGGCAAAAAGCGGGTGCCGAGTCCCGCGGCAGGCAGCACGGCCTTGCGAACTTTGCGAATCGCGCTCGTTGGTTGTGGCATGTCAGCCATGCGTTCCCTCGCTGTCGTTATTTTTTCTTTGCGGGCTTTTTGTCTTTTGAGGAACTTTGTTTGGAACTCGTTTCTTTGTTTGAAAAATCTTTGCCGGCGGCTTCTTTGCTTCCGCCATCCTTGGAATCTTTTGTGCCGCTCTCCTTGGTGTCACTTTCTTTGCTGCCGCTATCTTTCCCATCGCCGGCAGTCTTTTCTTTGCTCCCGCCGTCCGGAGATTTCCCTGCGTAGTCCGTCACATACCAACCCGAGCCCTTGAACTTGATCGCCGGCGCAGTGATCACCGATTCCACTTTCCCGGCGCAGTGCGGGCACTTCTTCAAGTGCGGACCAGCCACCGGCTCGATCTTCTCCGTGTGGCGCCCGCACTTCAGGCACTTGTATTCATACAGTGGCACAGCCGCTCCCTCCGCTATGTCTCCAAACAAAAAAGTATAGCATGCGTCACAAAATGTCTCCGCAGCGCGTGCTAGACTCAAATGCATGGGCGGACGAACGGCCACCAATGACGAAAAAGCTTTGGGCTGCTTGTATCTCGTTGGCACGCCCATCGGCAATCTGGAAGACATCACGCTCCGCGCCCTGCGCATCCTCAAAGAGGTCGACCAGATCGCCTGCGAAGACACACGCCACACGCAAAAGCTCCTCGCTCACTACGAAATTCGCAAGCCGCTCATCAGCTACCACGAACACAACGAGCTGACGCGCGCCCCCGAACTGCTCATCTCTCTCGAACAAGGCGCGAAAATCGCTCTCGTCAGCGACGCAGGCATGCCGTTGGTCTCCGATCCAGGCCATCGCCTCGTCACTCTCTGCCTTCGCCATCATGTCCCCGTGATCCCCATCCCCGGACCGTCCGCGCTTCTTGCGTCTCTCGCCGCCAGCGGCCTGCCTAACGAAGAATTCCTTTTCGTCGGCTTTCTCCCCAATCGCAGTGGGGAACGCCGTCGCACCCTGGAGCGCCTGCGCATCGAGGATCGCACCATCATTCTTTACGAAGCACCGCACCGCATCACAGAGTGTGTCGCCGACGCCCGCGAAGTTCTCGGTAACCGCACTGCCTGCATCGCCCGCGAAGTCACCAAGCTCCACGAAGAATTTCGCCGCGGCAAACTCTCGGAACTTTTCGCATCGCTCGAAGAACGCCCCGCCAAGGGCGAAATCACGCTCCTCATCGGCCCGGAAGATCCCGCCGACGCCCGCACCCCGGCCAACTCCATGCAAAGCCTCGCCGAGCGCGTCGAAGAACTAATCCATCAAGCCAAACTGGACCGAAAAGAAGCTCTGAAACTCGCCGCCAAAGAACACGGCCTTACGCGCCGTGAAGCCTACGACAAAATGGTCACCGCCCGAGAACCCGAACCAAGAGGCGAGTGACCCTGTGCGAATGGCCGAGCAAGATCGAGGGGCCCTAATGCCGGGTTTGAAGGTGTGTTTTTACCGAATGGGACAGAAATCCCATCGACGAAATCTGTGAAAATCTTAATGTCTGGATTCGTTTTGTGTAATCCGCGAATGAAAGACCTCTCTAATCAAGCGGAAAAAGCCGTGCGGGCTGTTTTTTTCGCAAAGTTGTCCACTACCGCACAGTATTTTCGCAGTTAAAGAAGCACACTACGGGTCTCGCAGTTTTTCGAAGGAGACTCATGCACAAGCTTTCAAGAATCACATTAGGACTAGCAGTTACGCTCGCCGCTTCTTTTTACGGCCAAGCACAGACGCAATCACCGGCGCACGCGGGCGACCCTACACCAACATACCGAATCACCGTCGTGAGCCGCACGGCTCGCGCGGTAAGCTATAAACACCGCAGCGGATCAACACATGTTGATTTTCAAGGCACCGACCTCATGCCAAGTGCACGAGGCGAGGCCAAAGTAGAGAGCAAGCGCGGAGTCCTGGCAATCGAAGCGGAATTCTCCGACCTCGACAGGCCTACCGCATTCGGCACGGAATATCTCACCTTTGTCATGTGGGCCATTTCACCGGAAGGCAGCTCCGTAAATCTCGGAGAAGTCTTGGTGGGCGACAACCGCCGCAGCAAGCTTGAAGTCACAACCGATCTTCAGGCATTCGCCTTGATCGTTACCGCGGAGCCTTACTACGCGGTGCGGCGTCCCAGCAATGCCGTCATCATGGAAAACGTGATTCGCCAGGACACCAAGGGCACGACGCAGGCCGTCGACGCGAAGTACGAACTGATCGATCGCGGCGGATACATCCCCACGGGCTATACCATTGACCCAGTCGTCTTGGACGCTAAGTTGCCGCTCGAATTTTTTGAAGCGCGCAATGCCGTGCGCATCGCAAAAGCCGCGGGAGCCGAGCGATATGCCAACCCAAGCTACGAAAATGCCATGCGCCAGATGCGAGAAGCCGATGCACTGGCGACTAGCCGACACGGAGACGAGAAAACCCTGATCTCTGTATCACGCCAAACGGTGCAGACCGCGGAAGATGCGCGCGAAATCGCAGCCAAGCGCATCGCCTCCGATCGCGCCGACAACGAGCGCAACGCCTCAGCCGGACGTGAAGCAAACGCCAATGCCGCCACAGCCGATGCCGTGCGCGACCGCGACGAAGCCGACCGCAAGAAACACGAAGCGGAAGTCGCCGCCCGCCAAGCTCAGGGCGCCCAGGCCAATGCCGAAGCTGACTCTGACCGCAACCGCGCTGCAGCAGCCTCTGCCGATCAACAAGCTCAACAAGCCAGGAACGCGCAAGCCACTGCCGAGGCAGACTCTGACCGCAATCGAGCCGCAGCCGCCTCTTCGGATCTGCAAGCTCAACAGGCAATCCACGATCGCGAAGAACTTCGCGCCAAGCTGCTTCAGCAGTTCAACTTGATCCTTGAGACTCGCGACACAGCCCGTGGGCTCGTCGTCAACATGTCCGATGTGCTCTTCGACAGCGGCCAGTTTACGTTGCGCCCGATGGCACGCGAGAAGCTCGCGAAAATCTCCGGCATCGTGCTGGCTTATCCGACGCTCCTGCTTGCGGTCGAAGGCAATACCGATAGCGTAGGAACGGAAGAGTTCAACCAGACCCTCTCGGAGAAACGCGCCGAAAGTGTCCGGTCGTATCTCACCCACCAAGGAGTACCGGAAGCGTCGACGACTGCCGAAGGTTTTGGCAAGACTCGGCCAATCGCCTCCAACGATACAGCGGACGGCCGTCAACAAAACAGGCGCGTCGAGCTGATCGTTTCTGGCGAAGTGATAGGAACGAAAGTGGTTTCGATCGTGGTCCTGCCAGTCAGCGCATCGTCAAACCCCCGCTAATCGCACAGCGGAAGCAAGAAAAAGCCGGCTCGCCGTGAGCCGGCTTTTTCATTTGTGTTGAGATTCTATTTCGCCAGACTTATCTGTTTCGCTTCGCAAGACCTTACAGTCGAAACCTATTCGATGACGTAACTCAAGCTGCCGAATCCCTCTGTCGTGTGGCCTTGACACCCGACAATATGCCGGCTCCAAGCAGAACTATCGCACCAACGACGATCCAGTGTGCCGGCAGATGCAGCAGAAATGCCCCGTAAATCAAGCCAATGATTAGAATACCGAATCCGATTGCGTAGAGTCCGAATGACATGCTGTTTCCTTTCCGCGTCGCTAACGGAGCAATCGCTCAAGAACGCGTTACGCACGCCCTTAAAATCATGCTGAAAAAACCAAGACCTTCCCCCGCACGGCTATGCGCGGAGGAAGCGGCCTCGGTCGGTTAAATCGGCGATCGCACTACCTATTGTCTGGATGGTGATGACGCCAATTCCAGTAATCGCTCTGCTGTCTGCTGGTCGTGAGGTGGAACTCGCGATAGTCTCGGTGTCTTTCGCCAAGATAGACGCGGTAGGAACGGTCTTCGCCTTCATTCCATTCATGGTAGTCATGATGATGGCGATCGTAGTAGCGGGCATGATCGCCGCCGGTGGTAACTACCACCTCCTGGGCAGCGGCTTTGTGCGCGGCCGAGGCCGTGAGCGCGGCAGTCAGAAAAAGAAAACTCAGATATTTGGTTGCTTTGTGCAAGTGATCCTCCCTTATCGCGAACTCCAATACTGGAGTTCTCGCTTGTAGCAAGTATGCGCGGAGACGCTTTCGGAATCTGTACGATAGCGGACACCGTGAGCAGTCTGTGCGTGGCTTGATGAGAGACCTCCACTCGCGTATCGCAACATGTGCCGCTTCGAAACAAGAGCCGGGACCAAGCGACGAAAGAAGTGAAATATTGGAGAGCGAAAACGATCTCGCGCACCACATTGGCACACGCAAGGGCCACAGCGAGCGTTGCAGAGCCGTGGGTATCGGTGTAGGGTGGCGGGGCTGGGGATGCAAGCCGGGGCCCAGCCAAACTTGAAACTTGGTGAGGGCGGTGCATATGGATGGCGAAATGGAAAAAGATCTCATCAGTCGGCGTGGATTCCTGGGGGTGAGTTCAGCGGCGCTCGCGGCGGCTAGCGTACTTGGCCCAGACAAAATAGGCGGGCAGGAAAGTTCGGCGCCAATTCCCAAGGGAGACCGAAGCGCGAGCGATCCTGGGCCCACAAACGCAGCGCTGGACGCCGCGAATCCCGATTCGAACCATCCTCTACCGACAGACGCGGGCGGCGTACAAACGTTCAAGTATCCCTTCTCGTTCGCGCACAAACGCTTTCAAGAAGGCGGCTGGTCGCGCGAAGTGACAGTGCGCGAGCTGGCGGTCTCAAAGTCACTCGCCGGCGTCGACATGCGCCTTACCGCCGGTGGCGTACGCGAATTGCACTGGCACACCGCGGCGGAGTGGTCCTACATGCTGTACGGCAGCGCGCGTATCACGTGTATAGATGGAGAGGGAAAAAGTTTTGTGACCGAC
>DATEWL010000480.1:0-2601 GCA_035258025.1 Candidatus Acidiferrum sp.
ATACTCTGGAGGATCAGGCGCTTCGAAGGGAACTCTCGGGGCTGGCGCGCGAAGTTCATAACGCTGCACCGGGGGCCTACAACAATCTTTCGGCGTTTGCGGCGAAAAATGCGGCGAACGTTTGGGGCGCGCGCGCAGCGCTGGCGCTTGGCTTCGAAGATCATTCGCAGAAGCACGACCAGCAAGCCCTGGCGTGGTTTACGAAGGCGAGTGCGGACACGCTTCTGCGCGAGTATGTCCTTTACTGGACGGCGCAGGCGAAGCTAGGGCTGGGGCGCTCGAAAGAGGCGCTCGCCGATTTGGAGACAGTACAGCACGACTATCCGAATACGGCGATGAAGGAGCAATTGCTCGAGAGTCTTGCACCGCTGGCTGTCGAACAGGGCCGGGCGCAAGATGCGATCGACGCATTGAATTCTTATCCGGCCACCGGCAGCCGTCCCACGCTGCTGCTCGAGAGGGCCCAGGCATACCAGTCGTTGCATCAGCTCGACCGCGCCGCCAAGGATTACCAGGCGATTTTCTACAAACATTCCCAGAGTGATGAGGCGAAAGCAACGGACGCCGCGCTGAAGAAAATCTTGCACGAAATGGGCAAGGAGTATCCGTATCCCGGCGTGGAATTGCAGCAGCAGCGGGCTCAAGCGTTCTACGACGCTCACAAATGGAAAGAAGCGCGGGTGGAGTTTGAAAAGCTTTTGGGAATGCTCAACGATCCGCTGAATCCCAATCGCCAGCTGGCTGAACTTCGCGTTGCGCAAGCGAAGGTGCAACAGAAGGGCTCCGCGAAACTTGTTGCATCGTTGAAAACGCCGGATTTCGAAGTAGATGCGGAACGCCTTTATGCGCTCTCCCAGTTCTATCGTACCGAGAAGAAGTTCGACGAAATGTTTGCGGCCCTCACTGAGCTCACGCAAAAATATCCTCTGAGCAAATGGAACGAAGAAGGCTTCATGGCGGCGGGGAATTATTATTGGGTGGGCCTCGACCGCACCAAGGCCGCCAGCTATTACCAGCGCGTTGTGGACACTTTCCCGAGCGGAAGAAATGCGTTCAATGCGGAGTGGCGCGCCGCGTGGGTCGCCTATCTCAACCGGCAGCCCGACGCGGAGGACAAACTCAAGAATTTCTTGACGAAATATCCGGCCTCGGCCAACTCTTCCGATGCGGTTTATTGGCTCGGCCGTATTGCTGAGCGCAACGGGAAAATCGCCGAAGCGCGCAGCTACTACCGGAAGGACGTCGATCGCTTCCCGCAAACCTACTTTGGGCATGCCGCGGCGGCGCGTTTGAACAAGCTGGAACCCGCCGACGGGGATCCGCCGGAGATTCTGGACAAAATTCCGCCGCCCCCAGCTCTCCGGCCTTTCGATGAACCGATTCCCGCCGCCGCTGCCGACCGCTGGGCGCGCTCCCAGGCGTTGCGCACGATCGCGTTCGACGCCAGCGCTGAGCTGGAGCTGAAAAACGCGTATTTTGCCACTTCCTCGCCGCGATTTTTGTACGAAGCCGCGCAAGCTGCGTTTGACCAGGGCCATTTTGCCGCGGGGATGGCTTACGGGCGCATCATCGTTCCCAATTTTGATGCGCGCAAAATCGACGATTTGCCGATCAACGTCTGGAAAGTGCTCTATCCGCTCCCGTACGAAGCGGTTATCCGCCGCGAAGCCGCCAAGAACAATTTCGACCCTTTGCTCGCAGCAGGGCTGATGCGCCAGGAGTCCACGTTTCAAGCCGATGCACTTTCTCCTACCAACGCGATTGGGCTCATGCAAGTTGAGCCTAAGACGGGGAAGCTTCTTGCCAAACAGCTTCGCGTGAGTTTTTCCACCAAGAAACTTTTTGAACCCGACTACAACATCCGGCTTGGTATGCTGTATATCTCCAATTTGGTGCGCTTGACCGGTGCACCTGAGTACGCTCTGGCAGCGTTTGACGCCGGCGAAGACCGCATCGCCGCATGGAAAGCCGAACGCAATTACGATGAGATCCCCGAACTTGTGGAATCCATTCCTTTCACCGAAACCCGCGATTACGTGCAAATCGTCTTGCGCAATTCCGAAGTCTACCGGATGATTTATGGTCAGTCGGGTGCGCCGTCTTCCTCGGCGGCTGGCCAGGACGATAAGCTTTCGCCGGGCAATTTTCGTGCGGCTCAATTGCACTGACAATCTCTCTCGTGCGGCAGGTTAAATGAACCCCTCTGAATCCAGCACGGCGCAGGCAGCGCGCCGCATGCTTTCTGCTAAAGCGGAACAATTCACCGAATCCGTGATTCGCGAGATGACGCGGCTCGCGATGAAGCACGGCGCCGTCAATCTCTCGCAGGGCTTCCCCGATTTTGCCGCGCCAGCGGAAATCAAGGAGGCAGCGCGGCAAGCCATCTCCGATGACATCAACCAATACGCGATAACCTGGGGGGCCAAACCGTTGAGGGACGCGATCGCAGAGAAATTTGAGCGGACCCAGGACGTACGTGTCGATCCTGAACGCGAGATCACGATTTGCTGCGGCTCGACGGAAGCGATGATGTCCACGATGCTGGCCATCATCAATCCGGGCGACGAAATTGTCGTATTCGAGCCGTTTTATGAGAATTAT
>DATEWL010000481.1:0-6478 GCA_035258025.1 Candidatus Acidiferrum sp.
CATGGCCTTGCCGACTCCGAGAAGCGCTGCTTCCGCGACGGCATCCGGCTCGCCCGCGAGCGTGACGACGCAGCGATGGTGATCGGCGTCCATTTCGCGATCGAGGACATACACGCCGGGGACACTGCTCATCGCCGAGACGATGGCGTCGACCTTCACGGGATCTCGTCCCTCGGAAAAATTCGGCACGCACTCAATCAGTCGTTTCATCGCAAACGTGTCCTTCGCGTCTCACTAGACCATCATAGGAGATTTTGTGCCTCCAGAGCCAACTGCACGCAACCAGAGTTGCAGGCGAGCGGGCCATGGATTTGCCCGGATTATTTTGGCGGCTTGATAAATGGGCTCGGCGGCGGATATCTTTTGTCACCCTCTGGCGGCATCGGACGGAAGTCCTTGCTCACTCTGGGTAATGCGGGCGGAGTGTACTTTTTTGATGGCATCGACGCTAAGGGCTTTTTTTCTGCCCTTTTAGGAGCGGACTCGCCCTTCAGGAACTGAACGGCCTGCCTGATAAAAAAGATAATTCCCACAATCCAGAGCCCTATGATCGCCGACTCGTAGAGGCTGAAACCGAATGCCGTAAGAAAAAACGTAACGACCACAAAGAGAATTCCCAAAGCGGGATAAAAGTGCTCCGAAAGCAAAGACTTCTGCTCCGTCCTCTTAACTTGGAGGATTTTAATCTTTTTTTCCGGTCTTTTCCGCGGGCTAGGCTTTGGCTTTGTTGGCGGCATGGACCACGACACCCCGCTTCATGGTCATCCAGCAGGTGTTCATTCCAAAATAATAAGGAATTTCGCGGTAATCGGCTACTTCGAAGACGGCGAAGTCCGCTAATTTGCCAACCCCGAGCGAGCCGACGTGCTTCTCGCGGCGCAAGGCATAGGCTCCGTTGACGGTTGCCGCAGTGATGGCTTCGGCGGGAGTCATACGGAGTTGCGTGCAGGCCAGTGACAGAATCATCGGCATGCTCATCGTGGGGCTGGTGCCGGGATTGTAATCCGTGGCAAGGGCGACGATAGCGCCTGCATCGATGAGTTTGCGCCCGGGCGCGTATTGCGCGAGGCCAAGATGGAAATCGCAGCCGGGCAGGAGCGTCGCAACAGTCTGGGACTTTGCCAAGGCTGCGATGTCGCTGGAATTAACTTGCTCAAGATGGTCGCAACTGGCCGCGCCGAGTTTCACCGCAAGTTGCGTTGCTCCGGTGCGCGTGAGTTGTTCCGCGTGGAGCCTGGGTGCCAGGCCGTGGTGCTTGCCAACTTCGAGGATTCGCTTGGCTTGCTCTCGAGTGAACGCTCCGCGATCGCAGAAGACGTCGCAGAACTCCGCGAGTTTTTCTTCTGCCACTTCGGGGATCATTTTCTCCGTGAGAAGCGCGATGTATCTGTTGACGCCTGCAGATGATCCGCGATACTCCGCCGGAACCACATGCGCGCCGAGAAAAGTCGAAACGATATCCAGCGGCTGCTCCGCGGCAAGTTCTTTGTGCAGCCGGAGAATTTTCAATTCGCTCGCGACGTCCAGGCCATAGCCGCTCTTCGCTTCGATCGTCGTTGTGCCATACGCGGCGAATTGCGCGAGCGCCTTGCGCGCGCGCTGTTTCAGCGCCTCCGATGTGGCGGCTCGCAGTTTTTTTACGGAGTTCAATATCCCGCCGCCCTTGCGGGCAATCTCTTCATAACTTGCGCCGGCGATTTTCAGCTCATATTCTTCGGCGCGGCTCGCGGCGTGGATCAGATGCGTGTGCGAATCGACAAAGCCCGGCAGTACGACGCGGCCGCCGACGTCCAATTTCTCCGCAGTGGCTGCTTCGGGAAGGGTTTCTACCTTTGCACGCGTTCCTACCGTCGCGATCAGGCCATCGCGCACCAGCAGCGCGCCATCCTTGATGATGTCGAGGTCGGCAAGCGCGGAGCCGCGACGAGGACCGCGACCGCTCAGAGTCAAAAGTTGTGAAGCGCCGGTGATGAGCAGGGAAGTCGACAAGGCCCGGCTATTATGCCGGATAGACGAGCTGGGTGCACACCAGGAGTAAGACAGCCATTCCTGCCTGTCTCTTGCTCCTGGGCTCCGTATGCGAAAGGAAATAATCGACAGACAAGAGTGTCTGTCCCACCTTCAGGCGCTCGTCGCTTGCCCTTTATAGGCGGGAACAAACACTTTCTGCACAAATTCCTCGTAGGATGTCGGCGTCGTGTTAGTCGCCGTCCGAGGTTCGAGCGCGCACATGTGCCCGTTATTCAGCGAATCGCACATCTCGGTGAGCAGCGTTGCGAAATCTTTGGACGTGCCCATCTGTATCATCGCTTGAATCACCTGCTCCGCAGGCAACTGAACGTAAGCGAGATTCGGTATTCCAATGGCCGCTCCAGCGATTTTTGCCATTTCCAGATACGTCAGGTCTCGCTGACCCAGCAGTTCGCGCTTCTGTTGGCCGGTGAAACCAAGTTTGAGAAGCGCTTCGGCCGCCGCCCCACCGATATCACGAGTGGCGATCACCGGCATGGCGAGCTCCGGACTGACCGGCCCCGCCATCATTCCGAAACTCTTGATGATGCCCACCTGCGGCAGTGTGTTTTCCATGAAATAGCCGGCGCGCAGATAAAGCGCATTAAGCTTTGGGATTCGGGCAAGCCTTTCTTCCAGAATGTGAAGCCCAAGCACGGGCCCGGTCTTGCCCGCCTTGTCTGCGCCAAAGCTGCTGAGAACCACCGCATGCGTGACGCCGGCAGCTTCGAGCGCAGTCGCAATCGAGTTCGTCGCCTCATCTTGATGCTGCCGGTAATGTGGGTTCGCTGGATCGGGCGGCAACATCACATAGACCGCCCGCGCGCCGGTGAAGGCTTTGGTCAAAGCCGCGGAATCCGTCACGTCCGCTTCAAACGCTTCCGCGCCGCGAGCACCGAGCTTCGAGAGACGCTCCTTGCTGCGTCCCACGACGCGCACTTTTTGGCCCTTGGCCAGGAGTGCTTCTGCGGCGACACTTCCCGTATTTCCTGTGGCTCCCAAAATGACGTACATAATTTCCTCCTGCGTAACTGCTCTATCTACGATGCGGAGCCGAGCAGGGAAGATACTCTTTACAGCATGGGTATTTTGACGTCGGTCTTCTTCGCGAATGCAATCGCGTCCGCATAGCCCGCATCCACATGACGCACGACGCCCATGCCAGGGTCATTCGTCAAGACGCGTTCAATGCGCGCGGCCATTTCTTTCGTGCCGTCGGCTACGGTGACTTGCCCGGCGTGCTGCGAATACCCGATGCCCACGCCGCCGCCATTGTGAATCGATACCCAGGACGCGCCGCTAGCAGTGTTCACGAGCGCATTGAGCAGCGGCCAATCGGCAACGGCGTCGGAACCGTCGAGCATGGATTCCGTCTCGCGATACGGAGAAGAGACCGAACCGCAATCGAGATGGTCACGCCCCATCACCACCGGCGCTTTCAACTCGCCGCGTGCGACCAATTCATTCAGCGCGAGGCCGAATTTGTCGCGCTCGCCATAACCTAGCCAGCAAATCCGCGAAGGCAGCCCTTGAAACTTCACGCGCTTCTGCGCCAGCTTGATCCACCGCGTCAAGTGTTTATCGTGTGGAAACATTTCAAGGACAAGCTGGTCCGTCCGCGCGATGTCCGAAGCTTCGCCGGAAAGCGCCGCCCAGCGGAATGGCCCTTTGCCTTCGCAAAATAGCGGCCGAATGTAGGCCGGCACAAATCCCGGAAAGTCGTAAGCATTTTTGACGCCGTGTTCGAACGCAAACGTTCGAATATTGTTGCCGTAATCAAACGTGACCGCCCCAAGCTTCTGCAAATCGAGCATGCCCTGGACGTGCTGCGCCATCGCGCCAAGCGCGCGTTTGCGATACTCCTGCGGATTATTCTTGCGCAGCTCCAGCGCAGCTTCGAGCGACACGCCGTTCGGCACGTAGCCGGCGATGGGATCGTGCGCGCTGGTCTGATCCGTCAAAAGATCCGGCACTACGCCGCGCTTCACCAGCTCCGGAATCAAATCGGCGCAGTTGCCCACCAACCCGACAGAAGTAGCCTCGCGTTTGCGGACGGCATTTTTCAAAATGCGTAGCGCCTCGTCGAGGCTCGTCACCATGACGTCGCAGTAACCGCCCTTGACGCGCCGCTTGATACGCTCCGGGTCGACGTCAATACCTAGAAACGCCGCGCCGTTCATCGTCGCGGCCAATGGCTGCGCGCCGCCCATTCCGCCCATTCCGCCGGTCACAACCAGTTTGCCTGCCAAATCGCCGCCAAAATGTTTTCGCGCCGCCGCCGCAAATGTTTCGTACGTGCCCTGCAATATTCCCTGCGTGCCGATGTAAATCCAGCTGCCCGCGGTCATCTGGCCGTACATCATCAGCCCCGCGCGGTCGAGTTCGTTGAAGCGCTCCCAATTGTTCCAATGGCCGGTCAGGTTGGAGTTGCAAAGAAGGACGCGTGGCGCATACTCATGCGTTCGGAAAACGGCCACCGGCTTGCCCGATTGCACCAACAATGTCTCGTCGGATTCGAGCGCCTTCAGCGACCGCACAATCGCGTGAAAGCATTCCCAATTGCGCGCCGCTTTCCCGGTGCCGCCATACACCACCAAATCTTCCGGCTTCTCGGCAACCTCCGGGTCGAGATTGTTCATCAACATCCGCAGCGCCGCTTCCTGCTGCCACCCCTTGCACGAAAGCGTCGTCCCACGCGCAGCGCGAAAGGGGCCTTTGGACAAAGAATTGTCGGCTACTGTTCCGGAAAGCGTCGCACTCATGAAGAGACTCCGCATTTCATCTTAACGCAGCGCCGCGCTCCGCACCACACCGGCCCCTGCAGTTGCATGGCTCATCGGCCACGTAACAGCACTGAAGTAGTTCGTCAGTTTCCGGTAACGCAACCTACCAGCCAGGTTGTTTTTGACCAACAACAGTGAACTGTCAATACTGACGATAGACGTGTCCACGTCAAATTTCCAATATCCACTTTGCTCAATTTATCGACCGGGACGTTCGTTGGGTGCCACGGTTGGAGCGAAGGGAGACTGACATGCAAGTTATGCGAGTTCGCTTATTATGCGGGTTATTGTTGTGCGGAGTGGCAGCCGCTTCTGGCCTCTGGGCTCAGGAACCAAGTGGTGCAGGAGGAGACACAAAATCAGAGAAGGCACAGGGAGTGAAAAAGGCAAAATCAGAGAAGGCACAGCGAGTCAAAAACGCAAAACCACAGAAGCCAACGCCTCTTTACACCGTTCCGAAATCCGAGCCGTGGTGGCGCGGCGGCGGACCCGGGCCAGCCGGTGCAGGGGTGAAGTAAAGCAGCAGAGGCATGTGACTCACAAAGGCGCGCCACTGTCCGCAGCGGTAATCGGAAACTGACCCACCAGTACCGGAGTTGGATTGCGCGCCGAAATGGCCTAGGGTAAAGTCAAGGTTTCCGATGAACTACGGCACCCTTCCCTCGCGATTGCTCAACGCCGTCGACTCCATGTCGAACCCGCGCGCGCAAATGTTTCGCGGCACAGATGGCTGGAAACCGATCGCCTCCGAAGAACTCCTGCGCCGCGTCGCGGGACTCTCCACGGCATTTGTTGAACTCGGCGTGAAGCCAGGCGATCGCGTCGGTCTTTTTGCTGCCAATCGCCCGGAGTGGCACATCGCCGACTTCGCGATCACCGGCGCGGGCGGCGTCACCGTCCCCATCTATTTCAACGAATCGCCGGAACGCATCGCCTACATCCTCAAACACTGCGGCGCAAAGTTCGTCTTCGCCGCTGGCGCGCCGCAAATGCACAAGCTCCAGGGCGTGCGCTCACAACTGCCAGAGTTGGAGCAAATCATCCTCGCGGATTGCGGATCAGACTTGCCGCCGGATTACCTCCGTTATGAAACGCTGATTGCCACCTCTGGCGGCGCCGATGTCGCGGCCTACCGGATGCGTGCCTCGCAGGTCCTGCCGGGCCAGCTGGCTTCTATCATCTACACCTCCGGCACGACGGGCGAACCCAAAGGCGTCATGCTGACGCACACAAACTTTTGTTCGAACGTCACCGACTCCTGCGCCAATGTGAAATTCGATTCGAAGGATGATGTTGCCATCTCCTTCCTTCCGCTCGCCCACGTCTACGGCCGCACGCTCGACTACGCTCATCTTTTCCACGGCGTTACGATTGCTTACGTCGAAGCCGTCGAGCATGTTGCGCAGGCCCTCCTCGAAATTCAACCAACCCTTCTTGCCGCCGTGCCGCGCGTCTTCGAGAAAATCTATACCCGCGTCATGGAGCAGGGCAGCAAGCAGTCAGGCTATAAACGAAAGATCTTTGACTGGGCGATGGAAATCGCGAGCCGTTCGGCTTTATGGCGTTCCGGGGAAAAGAACACCGGTTCGCAAGTAAAGCTCGCCTGGGGTCTGGCCGACAAGCTCGTTTACTCGAAGATTCGCGAAGGGACCGGCGGAAAGTTGCGCCTCGTTTTTTCCGGAGGT
>DATEWL010000482.1:0-3094 GCA_035258025.1 Candidatus Acidiferrum sp.
CGTTGCGGCGAGGCCATACGTCGCCGCAAACATTCCATATTGCCGTGCGATTCCAGCAAACGCTTCGAGAGTTTTCTGTGCAAAGTCGTAATAGCGTTCGTCACCGGTGAAAGCGTGCATACGAATCAGGGCGATCGCCGCCACGGAATTGGCCCCTGGCGTGGGCGAATCCTGAAAAGGCTTGCGGCGAACGTCGAGGCCTCCCATAGGCGCGGCGTCAGAAGGCCTGTCGAAAAAGCCGCCGCCTTCCGCGTCGCCATAGCGGGCTATGGCAAGGTCCATCGTTTTTTGCGCCGCGGCAAAATAGCGCGGGTCAAGCGTCGCTTCGTAGGCGTGCAGCAAGGCCAGCACGCCGAAAACCTGATCGTCGAGCGAGCCATCGAGCGCAGGTCCTCCGATGCGATGGCCGAAACCGCGGGATTCGTTCCACACTTCCTTGAGCATCCGGTCCATCGTTTTCAACGCAAATTTGCGGCAGTTCTGAGCCGTTGACCCGTCAAGCACTTTTGACGCGTCCAGATAAGCCGAAACAAACATCGCGTTCCACGAAACATACATCGTCTTATCGACGAACGGAGTTGGCCGCGGCAGGCGCGCGGCCAGCATCTTTCCTTTGCTTTTCGCGAGGATGAGGCGCACGGACGTCTCATCAAGATTGAGTTGCTTGGCGATGTCGGCGGCGCTGCGGGCGATCCATAACACATTCTTGGCGGGATTGTGGTGCATCTCGCCATGAGGCTCGACGTCGTAATACAGCTCCATGACGCGCGCCTCGTCTGGCAACAGCGCGGACTTCACTTCGTCAAGCGTCCAGGTGAAATAATCGCCGTCATCGTCGAGAGAATAGTCCGCGTCCTGGCTGGCGTAGAAACCGCCGTTTTCCTGATCCGACAAAACTTCATTTACCCAACCGATGATTCCTTCCGCGGTTTCACGCAACAGCGGATTCTGCGTCACTTGCCAGCCGTGCAAGTAATTGCGCAGCAGCTCCGAATTGTCATAACTCATTTTCTCGAAGTGGGGAACGAGCCAGCGTTCATCCACGGAATAGCGGTGGAAACCTCCGGCGAGCTGGTCGTAAACGCCGCCGCGCGCCATCTTTTCGAGGGTTGTCTCGATCATCGCCAGCAGATGTTTTTCTTTGGTCTGCTGATAGCGCTCCAGAACCAGATCTACCGCCGAGGCGTGCGGGAATTTTGGCGCGCGGCCAAAGCCGCCATTTTTGATGTCAAACTGCTGCGTGACCGAGGTGATTTGCGCATCGACGACGGCGGGGTCGAACTCCGCACGCGCTCCCGTGAACACTTCCGCCTGGGCAACAGCATCGGCCAAATGATCCGCCGCGCGTACAAGTTCAGCTCTTTTATTCTTGTAGGATTCCGCCACTGCCAGAAGAATGCGCCGAAAACCGGGACGCCCCATTTGGTCTTCCGGCGGAAAATACGTGCCGCCGAAAAAAGGCTTTCCGTTGGGGAGCAGGAATCCAGTAAGCGGCCAGCCGCCCTGTCCGGAGATGGCGCTGACGGCGGATTGATAACGGGCATCTACGTCAGGGCGCTCGTCGCGGTCCACTTTCACCGCGACAAAATTCTCATTAATAATTTTTGCGATTTCGGAGTTTTCGTAACTCTCGCGATCGATGACGTGGCACCAGTGGCACCACACTGCGCCGATATCCAGAAGAATGGGCTTGTCTTCCGATTCCGCGCGCGCGAAAGCCGTATCTCCCCATTCATGCCAATCGATGGGCTGGTGCGCCGCGGAACGCAGATAGGGGCTGGCGGAATCTTTCAAACGATTTTCAGGATGAGACGGCACGAACAATCCTTTCGATTCCCGCAGCTAGGGGCGAGCGCTGTTCTTGCAAGAGCGCGAGTAAATGCGGAGAGAAAAACAAGCCGGAGCTTAGGTTACTGCACGACGTCTCCGGGGCCGAGATCGCGCGGGTCGAGAGGCTTGCGCCCGGCAAATCCCTCGTCCTGCCGGTGGTAGAAACGGATCCGGTCCTCGCCAAGCTTCCAGCAGAGATAGACATCTTCGTTGTCGATGACGGCTGGAAAATCTAGAAGGCCCACATCGAGATCCTTTATGACGCATCCGGTCTCGAGAATACGGTTCAGCGAAGTTTTCAGCGATTCGGCGAGCTGCTGGTGCTCCACGCGCAACGCGGCCAGCTTTTCGTAGGGTACGATCACGCCGCCCATCATCATGATTCGCGCGGAAACCGCGGACAGATCGTTTTCCAGGCCGGACAATTTCTTGCGGCAGTCCATGGCTTCCACGAGAAAGGGTTCCAACTCTCGCCGCGCGCGCTCTGCCTCGGTGAGGGTGAAGAGCCGCGGCTCAGCCTCGGGTGAATCGTCTTGTCCCTCTTCGTCGTCTTCGTCCGCCATGGAGTGTCCGTTCTATGATGCCTTTTCGGCTCTGCTTAATTCGATGCTAACGCAAACTCTTGTTGTGGTCGAGCGTAATGCACAGAGGTATGAGCGCCTCAGTAAAAGCATTCCACTATCCGCCGATGAACACCATAGTACGCGAGGGGGGCACGAAATCAGGGGCGTTAATACGGTGTCCTTCTTCCTTTTCATCGACGACCGACCGGATGTAAGTCTCCACATCCGGGTCGGTCGCTCCTTCGCGGAGTAGCCCGCGCAGGTCGTGATCTTCTTTGCTGAACAGACACGTTCGCAGTTTTCCGTCAGCGGTCAAGCGAATGCGGGAGCAGTGGCCGCAGAAGGGCTGCGTCACCGATGCAATCAGGCCGATCTCGCCGGGAGCGCCGTCGACGAAACGATATTTGCGCGCCGTCTCGCTGCGCTCGTGCGGGATTTGAACAAGCGGCCACCGCGCGTGGATGCGCTGGTGAACTTCCGCCGCGGGCACGACATGTTTGCGCGTCCAGGTCCGGTCCGCATCCAGCGGCATGAACTCGATGAAGCGCATGATCACGCCACGTTCACGCGCGAATTCGGCGAAGGATTCCACCTCGTCGTCGTTCAGCCCGCGCACCAGCACGGCGTTGACTTTCGCGGGAGCAAGCCGCGATTTCTGCGCCACGTCGATGCCGTGCATTACGGTGCCGAAGGATTTCGTG
>DATEWL010000483.1:0-6510 GCA_035258025.1 Candidatus Acidiferrum sp.
CTGCCACTGCTCCTCCAAATACACCACATGGGAGGGATCTTCCATCGCCAATGGCCGCAGCAAAACTGCATTCAGGACGCTAAAAATCGCCGTCGTCGCGCCGATGCCGAGAGCCAGTGTGAGCACCGCGACAACCGCGAAGCCAGGACTCTTGCGCAGGACGCGCTGCCCGTAACGTAGATCTTGCAGCAGTTCATCCAGAAAACTGACGCCGCGCGCTTCCCTGCCTTCTTGTTTGACGCGCTCGATTCCACCAAATTCAATGCGCGCGCGCCGCATGGCTTCTTCCCGTGGAACTCCGCCGCGCACCAAATCCTCTCTATACGCCTCAATGTGGAATCGAAGCTCCGCATCCATCTCGCTTTCCACGCGAGAGCGCCGCAGGGTTGTCTGCATCCACGAACGAAGCTGGCTCCAGAACCTCACACTTCCTCCGGCTTAGCGCCCAGGATTCCCGCGATAACGTCGGCCATGCTGTTCCAGTTTTCGGTTTCTGCTTGCAACCGGCGCTTCCCTGCCACGGTGAGCTTGTAATACTTGGCTTTGCGTTTGTTTTCCGACTCGCCCCATTCGCTCGCAATCCAACCCTGATGCTCCAAGCGGTAGAGAGCGGGATAGAGCGAGCCCTGTTGAATCTCTAGACGGTCTTTCGAGATTTGCTGGATGCGCAGAAGAATTCCGTAGCCGTGAAGAGGGCCGAGCGAGACGGCCTTGAGAATGAGCATGTCGAGCGTGCCCTGCAAAAGATCGAGTTGTTTGTCCATCGACGCAGCTTCTCCTAGATGAACTAGGAATGTAAGGCTACTCTCCTAGGCTGTCAAGGAGAGAATTGCGGGGGGCAAGCATGGGAGACGTGCCGCACTACACCGTACGTGTCGGTACAAAGGGAGCCAGGTGCAAGCTCCGGAATCGAACTCAGGCCGCTGAATTAGGAGTTGTCTTCCGTCGGCCAGGCAGAGTGGTCTTCCCCAAGTTGAACTTCGAGGAATCCCTCGGCGGGCAGGACATCCACGGGCAAGCCGCCGTGCCACAGCGCAACGCCGAGCTTGAGCTTGGTTTGGCCTTGCAGACTGATTTCGCTCCGGTGAATGGAGACTTCGAGTATGCGATCAAATGCGGCTTCAGCAACGCTTTTGGGATTGAGAAGGCAAAGGCGTCCCTTCTCTACGGCGAATTCCTGCAAGTGACCGCGTATGAGCTTTACTACGATATTGATTTCTTCGGCGGCGCCGATGGTGATTCGAAATTCGCAATCCTCAAGTTCTCCTAGAAGGTCGAGGAACGGGTCCACGCGGACGCAGAAGCGCTCCTCCTCGAAGCCGTAACGTAATTCATGAAGATAGAAAGTGCGGCCATGCATGGCGCCGCCGCGGCGCTCGGGTGAATAGAGGCCCGCGCCCAGCCATTCGAAGTAGGAAGTGTCCCGCCCATCTACCGCGATTTTCAGAAAACCCGTGGGTGCCAATTGCAAAGCGTGCTCCGGCTGGCGCTTGATTGGTTTCGCCAGCTCTTGCGGAGCCACTTGACCCAGGGCTAGATAGACGGCCGTCAAATGCTTTCGATAGAGGGCATCGAACTCCGCATCATTGGCCGTGCTATGTTCCGGACCGTACCACCAGCACCAGTCGCTTCCTTCCGCGGCCAGAAGGGATTCCTGTGCTTCCTTCAACGCGGTTTCTGTCGGAGCGCCGTCGCGGCCTTGTTTCCCTGCGTCTACGGCGCGGCCGTAGGCTTCGCGGGCGTCCCAGAGAAGTTCCCAAGCGGCAACGTCTTCGCTGTGGCCAATCCACACATCGAAATTCGCGTTGATCCAAGAAGCTGGAAAGATTCCGGCGTTCGTCGGAATAACGCCGGCGGAGGCTATCGCTTCCGTCGCCGTAAGCGCCCGAAAATCCTGATCTCCCTGGATTCGGCCGTAAAATTCGCGCAAAAATTCGCGGCCGTTCCCGGGATAGTATTCCCAGGCGTTTTCGCCATCCAGAAACAGGCAAACCGTAAGTGGTTGCGAGGTCTGTACTCGCTCGCCAAGCTCGCGAAGTCGGCCGTGCAAATCCGCCGCGGCATCCTTGCCATTCATGCGGCTATAAACGAAACCGATGAGATCAGAGAGATGATGATCGCGGAAAAGTCCCGTGATGGGGTTTCCCGCAAGCTGAACTCGTAAAGGCTTATAGAGCCGATCCGCATTCGCGGGAACGCCTTTGGCATCGCGAAAGAATCCCGCGTTCAGCGTCCTGCCGAGAACGCCTTCATCCGTGCCAAACCACTGGAAACCTTCCTCCGCAGCGATGGTCAAGGCTTGATCGGAAACGGAACCTTCCGAAGGCCAGAGGCCTGCAGGCTTCTCGCCGAACACGCGTTCGTGGTATTCGCGTGCGCGCCGCAGTTGTTCGCGCGCGTCTTCGGGATGGCGGTACGCACGACGCGGTAGTGGCGTGCCGGGATTGGCCACGCGAGCGATATCCGAATCGCAAATCAACGGAAGGATGGGGTGGTAGAAAGGCGTCGTGCTGAGTTCAATCTGGCCTGTCTGCGCCACCGCGCGGTACTCAGGCAAAACTAAACCGAGCAGTTCCAATTGCTTCGCCTTCAGTGCGGTTTTGTCTTTTTCCGTGAACTCTTTTCCTTTGCTTGCGAGACGGCTGACCACCGAATCCTTCTCGAACCAGGTTTCTTCCATCCACACCAATTGTGAGAGCAACTGCAAGTCTCGCCAGTCACGCAGAGTAAACGAAACTTGCGCCTGAGCCCCGCCCGCGGGCCGCGACCATTCATACAACTCGACGAAACGAGGCCATCGCGACATCAGCCGCTCATGATTCACTTGAAACGCCCGAGCCAAAATCTCTGTTTTGTCTTCTCTCGTCAGCTCCTCGGCGGACTTGAAAGCAAGTGAGAACCACGGCTCGTTAAATTCCCCGCTGGCGTACTCCTCGAGCTGCATGCCGAGCGACGGCACGACGTTAAAGGTGGCGTGAAACTTCGGGAATTCCTTGAGCATGGCCGCCATGCCCCAATAATCCTTGAGCGCGTGCAGTCTTGTCCACGCAAGGACATACCGGCCGGTTTCTGGATCCCGGTATTGCGGCTGATGCATATGCCACAAGAGCACCAAATGCACGCGATTCATCGCGACTCTCTTTCCCGTTCTGCTGGCGAGGCCGTGTTACACTCACGGTTTGCGTTATGCGCATCCTGGACCGCTATATTGTTCGTGAAGTTTTTCGTCACGCACTCCTCGGACTCGCCGTATTTACATTCGTTTTCTTCGTGCCCAAGCTTGTTCAATTGATGGAGCTGTTTGTCCGTCACAGCGGTTCGGGTACCCAAATCTTCGAGCTCTTTCTTTGCATTTTTCCGGCTGTCTTCACATTTACGCTTCCCATGGCCGTGCTGATTGGAGTGCTCCTGGGCCTCGGCCGCATGTCCGCGGACAGTGAGATTATCGCTCTCACAGCGCTGGGAATCGGCCGGCGCCGCATTCTCCTGCCCGTAGGCGTTCTCGCTGCCAGCGGTGCTCTTGTCACGCTTTGCATGACCCTTTGGCTCGGCCCGATGGCCTACCATAAATACCGTAGCCTCGAGATCGAGCTACTCGCTTCCCAAGCTTCCTTTTCGGTGCAACCCCGCGTCTTCGACGAGCGCTTCCCCAAACTGGTTCTGTACGTCAACGACGTGTCTGCCAGCGGCACGCAGTGGCACGGCGTATTTCTCGCTGAAGCCGGAGGAGAGAACGGCTCCCAACTCACCCTGGCGGAGAATGCGATTGTAATTGCCGAACCGAAAGAGGGCAAGCTGGAGCTTCACTTAAAGGGCGGCAGTACGCACGAATTTTCGCGAGAAGATCCCGATCGCTACTCGGTGACGTCGTTTGGGCAGAGTGACTGGCCGCTCGAGGTGAATGGTCTCGTGCCGGCGCAGCCCCGGGAACTCAGTAATTCCGAGCGTTCCCTGCGAGAGCTTCTTAACTCAAACGAGGCCAACTGGCGCGAGGCGCGTGTGGAATTGCACCGCCGCCTGGCCTTTCCGGTGGCGTGCCTGGCCTTTGCGCTGATTGCCGTACCGCTAGGCGCTCAGCCTCGACGCGGCGGACGAGCGGCCGGCTCGCTGATAGCGGTCATCATCATTGCTGCTTATTACTTGCTTACGGTGATTGGCGCAGGATTCGCGCGCCAAGGCACGCTGCCACCTGCTGCCGGGATCTGGGGCGCAAATATCCTGCTGGCGATTCTTGGACTCGCGCTGCTTCCACGCATGGAACAATTCCGAGGCGAAAGCCGCTGGATGAATCCTCTGGTGCGCTTTCGCAGTTGGGCCAGGCTGCTTCGCCGACGAAAAGCGCGTGCGCGCGCGGCAGCCATGGCCGTAGCCCGAATTCCTAATGGGATCCTGGAGCCAAACGAGAACGGAGTGCACACGAGCGGCAGCTTCCCTCGCTTGATGGATATATATCTCTTGCGACGCTTCTTTTTTCATTTTGCACTGCTCATGGCGGCCTTCATTTTCCTGTTTGAGGCCTTTACCTTCTTCGAGCTGCTCGACGACATTGCGCGCCACAAGGTGCCATTTCTCGTTGTCGTGGATTATTTCCGCTACCTGACGCCCTTCCTCGTTTATAACCTCGCTCCGCTGGGCGCGCTCGTCGCCGTACTCGTAACGCTTGGCGTGATGAGCAAAAACAACGAAATCGTGGCGTGCAAAGCGAGCGGCATCAGCCTTTACCGCCTCGCCGTTCCCCTGCTCTTCGCAGGATTGGCGCTGGCGGCAACCATGATAGTGCTAGACGAAACCTATCTCCCCTACGCCAATCAACGCCAGGACGCGTTGCGCAACCAGATCAAGGGCCGCCCGGCGCAAACGTACGCACATCCCCAGCGATGGATTTTTGGCAATGACGAAAAAATCTACAACTACGACCTCTTTGACCCCACGCAGAACCTTTTTGGCGGCCTGAGCGTGGTGGAACTCGACCCTGCGACGTTCCAGTTGCGGCGGCGCGTGTTTGCCACGCGTGCCACCTGGTCTGATTCGCAGAAAGTGTGGGTCCTCGAGGGAGGCTGGGTACGCGATTTCGCCGATGGCACCATCACACGCTATCAACGCTTCCCGGTCACTTCACTGCCTGAACTGTCGGAGCCGCCCAGTTACTTCAATCGCGAGGTCCGCCAGGCTTCCCAGATGAGCTGGGGAGCCCTGCGCCGGTATATCGACGGGTTGCGCAAAGCTGGATTTGACGTCGCCAATCTGACGGTGCAATGGCACGTCAAGCTGGCTTTCCCACTCATCGCTCCAATCAGCATGTTGCTGGCGATTCCCTTCGCCCTTTTGGTTGGCACGCGTGGCGCGGTGGGAGGAGTAGCGCTAGGCGTCGCCATTGGAATCGTTTACTGGACCGCCGCGCGCTTGCTCGAAGCCATGGGTGGGGTTGGACAATTGCCGCCATTCCTAGCCGCGTGGTCCACGGATATTACATTTCTTTTTCTAGGCCTCTACTTTTTCTTGAAGATGCCCACCTAAGAAGCAGAAGCCCACCGGAAGTGCAGACATCACTTCAGTTGTCTGCGCGTCGACGACTTCAAGTATTACTTTCATTCAGAAATCCTTCGAGGAACCGCCATTTCTTTCTTTTTCTTTCCGGCCTCATCTACTTCAACTATTACTTGAGATTGGGTCAGTCTCAAAATAGACACAAGGGCGGGCACTTTGATCCAGGCTGTGGTGTCCCATTCTTTATGAGGGCCATCATCACATTCGCTTTAGCACTCCTCGCTACTGCCTCGTTGGCCTGCCCGCAAGAAGACCAATCGAAGATGGTCGCCAAGCTGTCGTCCGAACAAATCCGAGTGCTGGCCGATAGCCGCGAGCGTGCTTACGCCGAGCTTCGCCGCAATGCTTCCGCCTATGATTCGGGCGAACTCTTCCAAGCACTCTTTAAGCGCGACACTAACATCGCCATCTGTAAGATCACAAAGATTACACCGCGCGAGCCGGGGGCCGCGGACGTGACACTTACCATCTCGCTCGAGAGAAACCTGCGTGGCGAGGTCCCACACGAGTACACCGAAGAAACCAACCTCAACCCCAATCCCCTTTCGTGGATTAAAGGTCCTGCTCCCGCATGGGTACGAATCAGACCGGTACAGGGCAAACGGATTGTGATCGCCTCGTCAGAGTTACACGGCAAGCGCACCAATACGGCTATGCTTGATTTAGACGACGCGAAGGAAACCGCAAGATTGGCCGGAGCGGAAAGATTCTTGAAGGCTGACACGGCATCCGATTCTGCGGGTATGACCCCATTCTTGCAGGCACTGGCCGATCCAGCGCCACTGGTTCGGGATCTTGCCGTTAGGCGGCTCCTGCGAATGAGCTCCTGCACGACCGACGCTGCCTGCGAGAAGGCCATAGCTGCAGCGGCCGAGCGGCTTCTTGCAACAGAAGAGGCAAACGACCGCCGTGAAACGGTAAATTGGCTACGCGAAATGAGCGAAGCAGCGCAAGCCGCGGAAC
>DATEWL010000484.1:0-2003 GCA_035258025.1 Candidatus Acidiferrum sp.
CGACTTTGTGCGTGTAACCTACAATTTCCCCGCCCGGACTGACTTGTACGCCGAACTCTTCTTCTTGCTTTGGCCGGAAGAAACGCACTTTCCAATACCAGATGTTCAGCTCGCTCGACATCATCCGGTTGGCTTGCTCGAGTCCCACCTCCCGCTCCAGATACGTTTTCGCGTTGTCGTCTACTTCGAAAACGATCGCCGATTGGTACCCGCTGACGTCTTCTCCGAGGCCGCCGACAAATTGCTGCGCTCTTGTGAGGGCCTCCGCGCGCGAAACCTTAAAATCCACCGATGCTTCCGGAAACGCCTGGAAAAAATACTTGTACGCAAAGAGCACGCCTACAATGCCCAACAGTACCCAAAGCAGCACCGCGCGCTTATCCGAACTTGTCAGCCGGTCTTCCGCCACCAGTGCCTCCCGCAACGTTCGCGACGAAAAATGCTCACTCTAATGATACGCAGCAGCATAGCGCAAGTATCGCCTTATCAGTGTGTTTCCGCCGGGCACGGTGTGTTTCCTGCGGGAATGATATAAAGAAGTGTTAATGGCACTCAGCCTTACAACCGAAGTGCGCATGATCAAGGGCGTCGGCCCGCAGCGCGCCGAACTTCTTGCGAAGCGCGGCATTCACACTTTCGAAGACCTGCTCGCGTATTTGCCTTTCCGCTATGAAGACCGCATCCATTTTTCCAACATTCGCGATATCCAGCCCAACGGCACCTACACGATTCGCGCAAAAGTCATGAGCGGCCAGGCCATCCCCAACAAGTTCAGCTACAACGCCATCTATCATTTGCTCGTGCAGGACGCCGCCGGCGGCTTGCTCCCCTGCAAATTTTTTCACGGCGGTTATCTTGAGGGCCGCCTCAAGCCCGGCCAGCAGCTCATCCTTCACGGCAAAGCCGAAATCGATAAGCTCCGCCCCGCGCGCATCGAGATGATCAATCCCCAGCTCGAGATGCTCGGCGACGGCGAGCCCGACTCCACGGAGGTCGGCCGCATCGTTCCGATTTATGAAGCTATTGGCACCTTCGGCTCGCGCGCCATCCGCCGCGCCATGTATGCCGCCGTCCAGATGCTCGACTCGAACATGCCGGACGTCCTTCCGGAAAGTGTGCGCGCGCGTCTCGATTATCCTTCGCGCCGCGAAGCATTGATCCACGTTCACTTTCCTGAGCCGCAAGAATCGCTCGAAGCGCTCAACACCTTTCGGACACCGTCACAGCAACGCCTCATCTTCGAAGAGTTTTTTCTTTACCAGCTCAGCCTCGCTCTCGACCGCAAAGCGACGCGCAAAGAAAACGCCATCGCGTTTCGCGTGCGCGAAGAAAAAGTGCGTGAAGCCATCAAACGAATTCTTCCCTTTAAGCCGACCGCAGCTCAATTCAAAGTCTTGAAGGAGATTGTTGCCGATCTCGAAAAGCCCGCTCCGATGAACCGCCTCCTGCAAGGCGACGTCGGTAGCGGCAAAACCATCGTCGCGCTTCAGGCTGCGGTCATCGCTATCGAAAACGGCTGCCAGGCCGCGCTCATGGCGCCCACGGAAATTCTCGCCGTCCAACATTATCTTTCCGCGCGCCGCGTCCTAGCTCCGGGCGGCTATCGTGTCGAGCTCCTCATCAGCGGCCTCAAGCACACCGAAAAATCCGCCGCCCTCGAGCGCATTCGCTCCGGCGAAGCCCAGCTCGTCATCGGCACTCACGCCCTCATCGAGGATCAAGTCCAATTCGCACGCCTCGGCTTCGTTGCCATCGACGAGCAGCACCGATTCGGCGTCCTCCAGCGCAAACGCCTCATCGACAAAGCCGCGTCCCACGGCCACGCTCCCCACGTCCTCGTCCTCACCGCCACGCCCATCCCGCGCACCCTGTCTCTCACTCTTTATGGCGACCTCGACATTTCCGTTCTCGACGAACTCCCGCCCGGCCGCACGCCCATCGTCACGCGCATGACCACCGAGCAGCATCTCCCCGGCGTTTGGGAATCTCTGCGCCGCGAGGTC
>DATEWL010000485.1:0-3607 GCA_035258025.1 Candidatus Acidiferrum sp.
GTTGAAGAGATTGAAAAACTCGATGAACGGAGTTGCCGTATACCGTTCGCGGAAATGAATCGGCCGGCTGACGCGCAAATCCGTTTGGATGTAAGGCGTTCCGCGAAACTCGTCCAGCATAGTTTTTACGCCATCCACAACGGCGCGATCGCTTCCATCCGCATTCGTGAGCGTGATAGGCCGCGCACTTTCCGCTTGCGAAAGAAAACTTACCTCAAACCCAGCGGGCGCGCGGAACGTGCCAATCAAAACGGCGCGGTGAGTAACGTCTTCGCCGGAAGGACCATAATCTCCTGGCGCAAAAGCGTTGAACGGATCGCAAACACCGTTCACGTAATCGAAAAGTTCTCCAAGCACGCAGCCCCAGGTTTTTGCGCTCGATAGCGTGTAATTGGCGACGAGACTCAGACGCTTCGCAACGTTGCCCTGCAGATGAACTTTGAGCGCTTTGTAGCTGGAGCGATTGTCGCTACGAAACACGGCAATACTTCCAAACGTGGGGTTGGGAAAATCGTAGTGCCGGTACCCGTGCATGCCGGTTTCGAGAGTGAAATCCGTACTCAGCGTCCAGTTGGCATTAAACGCGTGCTGCACGCCGGCGGTCACGTGGATCGCATACGGCGTGTGGTAGTTCGGATCGATGATGGAAGGCGGGATAATGCCGCCGCCGGTCGCGACGTTTGTATCATTCACGGCTTGAAACGCGTTGACCCAACCAGTCTGCGCAAGGTCGTCGTAATACATGCCAAATCCCGCGCGAATCACGGTTGTGCCGGAATTTCCTGGCGAATACGCGACGCCAACTCGCGGAGCAAACGCTTTGCGGTAATCCTGCGGCGCAGTGCTAATGAACGGCGCGATGCTCGGGTCGAGCGCGAGCAAGAACGGATTTTGCGACTGCCCGCGGCCGGAGGCTTCGAACAGCCCAAAAGTCGTATCGTAACGCAGGCCGTAGTTGACAGTGAGATTTCGCGTGACGCGCCAGGAATCTTCAGCGTACACACCGAGGCGCTGGACATTTTGCGAGAAGCTGCCGTCGCCAGCAGGAGTGACGGAACAAGAAGTGCCAGGCGTGACGAATGGAGAAGGCGTGGCCGAGCAGGAAGTGAGATCGGTGGTGAATTGTGCCGGGTCCGCTGTGTAATCCGTAGGTTCGAGGACGAAAGAAACCAGCGTCTCGGCGTTTGCGGTCAGAGCGCCGCTCAGCACCGGCTCGTGAATGAAATTAATTCCGAAGCGTGGCGTATGTTTCCCCGACGTGTGCGTTACGTCGTAACGCACCTGATATTTTTCTTGATTTCGCAAAACGGGGAAGGCCGTGATGGCGGTGACGAATTGATTGTCACCGAAAGTTTCCAGACCCGACGTGGTCGCGGTCGTGGAACTAAACGGAAACGCCAGCGCGAAGCCAAGATCGGAATTGCGCGTCTGAGTCAAGTGCAAAGCGCTGCCGCCAAAAATGAACGAAGCGAGCCAATCGGGGCTCAGTGCGAACTGATTGCCGAGCGCGAAGCTCCAATAGTTGTTGTGCGTGGTGGCGCCGGTGGAAGGCAGCGTCCCTTGTTGAACAAGCGCGTTGCGCGTGAGATAGCTGTCCGCGGAAAAACGCAGCTGCCAATGCGAGCGACCGGACTGCTGCCAATCGAAACGGACAGTGCCGAGATAATCGCGGAAGGGGACGGAAACGAAACTTGGAACGGGGATAGAAGTGACGGTCGTTCCGTTTACATCGACGAGTCCGTCAGCGGCGAGTTGAGACAGCGCCTGGAATTGCGTTTGGCTGGGATCGCTGTAGGCGATGCTGGCATTTTCGTGGACGTATTCGAATGACGAATAGAACCAAACTTTGTCTTTCACGATGGGTCCTCCGCCAGAGAAGACGTAGTTTTGGCGCGAGAAGGGCTGCTTCGGATTCGGCGCAGGATTGTCGATCGGAAAGCGCGCGTTGAGATCGGCGGCACGGTCGAAGAAGGCGTCGTCGCTGTGCCAATTGTTGGTGCCCGCTTTGGTGGTAATGACCACTGAACCTGCGGTCGTGCGTCCGGTGTCCGCATCTTCCTGTGCTGTTCGAATCGCAAACTCCTGAATGGCCTCGGGAGAAAAATTTTGGAGGAAGCCGCCAATCCAGTCGTCGGAATTGTCCACGCCGTCGACGGAAACTTCATTGTTCAGGCCGGAGCTTCCTCCCGTAGAGACGGCGGTGATGCGCGCTTTCGTGGGATCGGAGGGCTCGACAGGCTCGGTTCCCGGAGCCATGTAAGCGATATTGGCAAAGCTCCGCGCTGCGAGTGGAATCGATTGCAGGTCCTGTTCGGAGACAATGGCCTGCTGGACGGCACTCTCTGTGTTAATCGACTGCGTCGTGATCGAGGGAATCTGGCCATCGAGGACTATCGTTTGCTGGACCGTGGCGGGCTTAAGCGTGACCGTCAAATCTTGCACGGAGCTCAACGTAACCTTGACCTGGGATTTAGCGTCGGCAAAACCATCGGCGCTGACTGAGACCTGATAATTGGCGGCCAGGAGACCATCGATGCGAAATTCTCCGCGGTCATTGCAGCTGGCTTCTCGGCGGAATCCGGAATCGTTTGCTTGGACGACGATCTTAGCGGAGGGAATTCTGCCACCGCTCAAGTCCTGAACCGTGCCACGGAGCGCTCCACGCGGGTTCTGCGCAGGCAATACGAATGGCGGCAAAAGTAAAGATAAAAAGGCGATGGTACGCAAATGTCGCAATCTCTTCACTGGGAAAGGGATTTTCACGTCGGGCGATAGGCTACTGGAGAGGACGGACTACTACCACAGCTCGTAGACCGAAGCACGCAAGATAGTAAATTGGCCGAGCCGCGTGTGGCGCAAAGATCAGTTAATGAAGGAGGAGTTCGAGGAGTTCGTGAACGGAGGAGAGCGCGGAAGGGGCAAGGAGAAGGGCGGCCAGGTAGACCGCAAACAATAAACCGGCACCTTGGAAGCGCGACAGCGTTTTCGAAGGGCGAGGCAGAGTCATCGGATCTGCGTTGAGCAAACGATCCACGCGTGCGGAAAGATCGTGGTCACCGACGAGAAGAGAAGTGGAGAGAAAGGGCAAGCGCGGAGCAGAACCCATGCGGGCGACATGAACCAGCGCGGCAGCAAGAGAAAGCGCTCGGCGAGAATCTCCTCCGGAGGCTTGATCGTCCGCGGCCCACTCCGCGAATCTTGACCAACTGCACTCAAGCATTCGAAACAGGCGGACAAAAGGAAGAACGTCGGGAGCGAGAAGAAGCAGCAGACGCTTGGCATTGTCGCGCGAAGTGCGATGGGCATGCTCATGGCGCAACGCGGCATCGAGTTCCTCGGCGGATAGCACGCGGAGCACACCGCGAGAGATGAGCAACCGCGGGCGAAGCAAGCCGGACAAGGCGAGAAGAGGAGCTTCGTCTTCGACGAGAACGATCGGAGCAGAATTTCCCGGCAGGCGTGTTTCGTGGCCCGCCAGACGGCAAAGCCGATTGTGACGCAGAGAAGCGACGAGAGAACGAACGGTTCGAGCAATGGACGCGAACCAAATTGCGGCACCGAGAAGACCGAGCATGACACAAAGCATTCCAACCCGTTCGGCAGTGGC
>DATEWL010000486.1:0-7064 GCA_035258025.1 Candidatus Acidiferrum sp.
CAACGGGGGAATGCTCGCGCAACACGGGCAAGTCGTGGGCTCCCACCTTATAGGCCAGCCCTTTTCAGCTGCCTGGTATTTTCATCCTCGCCCTTCCGGCGCAGGGAACGGCTACGATCCCATCGCACCCAGCGGTGGCGCTTCCAATCTTGGCCCGACGAATCGCCAGCTTGTGGATCGCGTGAAAAGTGACGTGGAAAAACTGCATGCGGAAAATCCGGGCGCGGCAATCCCGGTCGATCTCGTCACCACGTCAGGTTCTGGTCTGGATCCGGAAATTTCTCCAGCCGCCGCCGAGTTCCAGATTCCGCGCGTAGCGCGCGAGCGCCACATGAGCGAAACAGACCTGCGCGCGTTGGTTGCGAAACATACTCTGGGGAGACAGTTCGGCTTACTCGGCGAACCGCGCGTCAATGTCGTCGAGTTGAATCTCGATCTCGACGCATCGCATCCGAAACGATAATTTTCAGTTTTTTCGCGAGGCCGGCTTCGCAGGAGCGCCTTTGGGCGCCTGAAACCGGTATCCCACCCACGGCTCCGTCAAAATATATTTCGGACGCGCGGGATCGCTCTCAATTTTCTTGCGCAACTGATTGATCACCACGCGCAAGTTTTCCGTTTCTTCCCCGTATTCCGGCCCCCAGACCGCCTGCAGCAGCCGACGATGAGACAGCGGCTTTCCAAGATTACCCACCAAATGCTTCAACACATCGAATTCTTTCGGCGTCAGATGAACGTCGCGGCCGCGCACAACGACCTGGCGGTTTTCGAAATCAATCGTCAAATCTTTGGCTATAAACGTGGGAATCGCATCTCCTGGCGCGTATCGCCGGAGAGCGGCGCGGATTCGCGCGAGCAGCTCTTCAATTCCGAAAGGCTTAACAACGTAATCATCTGCGCCGGCATCGAGCGCGATGACTTTATCCCGCTCCGCATTGCGCACCGTCAACATAATGATTGGCGCGTCGGACATCTCGCGAATCTCGCGGGCCGCCTCGATGCCGCCAATTCCCGGCATATTAACGTCGAGCAAGATCAGGTCGGGCCGTTCCTTGCGCACCGCTTCGACCGCTTCTTCACCCGTCGTCGCCTCTCGGATGACGTAGCCGTGGCTGGAGAGCGTGGTGCGCATCACGCGACGGATTTGCGGTTCGTCATCAACCACAAGAATGGCGGCCGCGTTCATCGCATCTCCCCTGCGTTGCGGTCCACCGGCAACGTAAATGAGAACACGGAACCATGCCCAAGCTGGCTGGTCACGGAGATCGTGCCCTTGTGCGCCGTGATGATGGCTTTTGCAATCGGCAATCCCATGCCCGTCCCACGCACCAAGTAGCGCTGATCTTTGCCGCGATAAAACTTGTCGAAGATCATGCCCTGCTCGAAATCATCGATGCCAGGGCCGCGATCCGCCACGCTGGTTGTGACGGAATCGCCCATTAGCTCCGCGGAGATGGTGATGGGAGCATCCTTCGGCGAATAAATATTGGCGTTGTCAATCAGGTGGACCAGCGCATCCTTGATGCGGTTCAAATCGGCCCGCACGGGGGGGAGACTGGGACTTACGTTCACATCGACGTTCCGGCCTGCCAGCGCCGTATTGCATTGCGCCAGAGCGGCCTCAATGATGTCGCCGATCCGCGTGGGAGCCAGATCCAGCTCAAACTCTCCCGCCTCAAGCCGTGACATCTCAGCAGCTTCTTCGACGAGCCGGTTCAAGCGGTCGCACTCTTCATTGATGATCGTGAGCAGCTCGCGCGTCTGTTCGCGATCGGGAGTTTCTTCGGCTAGCAGGCTGGTGGTCGCGGCTTTAATCGACGTCAGCGGCGTGCGAAAATCATGGGCAATCGAATCCAGAAGCGCGGACTTCAGCCGCTCTCCCTGGCGCTCGGCTTCCGTTTCACCAAGCTTCTCGACAGCCCGCGCTCGTTCGATTGCAATCGCCACGAGGCTGCCCACGGCATCCAGCGTCTGGCGCGAAAGCCGCGATCCGGAAATCCCCAAGCTCGCAATGGGGCGGACCCCCATCCGCACCGGGATAAAGTACAGCCCTTCTTGCGATTCGAACACGGCCTCATCGCGAAGAAAGACGGACTTCATTTTTTCTTCATCGAGGTGCGCGGCGCCAAATCCGGACCGGTAGAATTTGTCTTTTTGCGGCAGAAAAAGTTCGGCGGCGCCGCCTTCGAAACTCTCCACGATGTAATTCGGAATGGCGTTCATCAACTGAATGACGTTTCCTTCCGCCAGGAGCTTTTGACTGAACTTATACAGCCGCTCGATTTCACGGCGGCGTTGATGTGCTTCGTCGGCTTCCTTGCGAATCCGCGCGGAAAGCTGGCTTCCCATGATGGAGGTCACCAGAAACGCGAGCAGCGCTACCCAGTTTTGCGGATCGGCAATCGTGAACGTTCCCACCGGTGGAAGAAAAAAATAATTGATCGTCAGAACCGCCGCGACGGACATAAAGACCGACACGGCCATCCCCCACACGGCCGAAACTGCTAGAATAGCCAGCAAAAAGGTGAGCGCGATAGTTGTCTGATTGACGTCGCGCGCGTGGCGAAAGAACACAGTGATCATCGCGACGATGGCCAGCGACACCGCAAATCCGAAGGCGCGGCCGGCGAGCAATCTCTGCATGCTGCTATTCTATCGTATGCGCACTCTTTGAAACGGAGAACGTAACACATTGCCTAAGAAGCCCGAGGACTGGCTGGAAGTCGCCTCGCCGCCGCAGAAAGCGCGCGGCATATTTAAGCTTTTCCTCGGCTACGCTCCCGGAGTCGGCAAGACATATAGCATGCTGAGTGAAGCGCTCCGCCGCCGGAGCCGCGGCGAAGATGTGGTCATTGGCGTCGTGGAGACGCACGGCCGCAAGGGAATCGAAGAGCTGTCTTCGCAAATCGAATCCGTCCCGCGCAAAACAATCGAGTACAAGGGAACCGTCTTTGAAGAAATGGATGTTGACGCCATTATTGCCCGGAAACCGGAAGTCGTCCTAGTGGACGAATTGGCACACACTAATATTCCTGGCAGCAGGCATCGCAAACGCTACGAAGACATCCAGGATATTCTCGCCGCAAAGATCGACGTTGTTTCCACCCTGAACATTCAGCACATTGAGAGCATTGCGCCCGTGGTGCGCTCGATCACAGGAATCACCGTGCGGGAAACAGTTCCGGACTGGGTGCCCTTGACGGCCACGGAAACCGTCATGGTCGACTTGACTCCCGAAGCGTTGCATAACCGCATGAAGCGCGGCGATGTTTACAGCACGGAAAAAGTGGAGCGCTCGCTAAAAAACTTTTTCCGCCGCGGCAATTTGATCGCTTTGCGCGAACTCGCCCTGCGTCAGGTCGCCGAGCAGGTGGACCGCAGCCTTGAAACCTATATGGAAGACGAGGACATCCGCAAAAACTGGGGTGTCCGCGAACGCATGGCCATTTGTATTTCTGGGAATCCAGCCGGCCAATATCTTGTCGCTCGTGGCGCGCGCATGGCTCGGCGCATGGACGCGGAATTATATGTCGTTCATGTCGAGCGAGAGCTAGGACCGAAAGAGCACAATGCCATCGCGCTTGCCGCAAATCTGCGTTTTGCCGAAAGCCTGGGCGCAAAAGTGATTCGTTTAAAGGGGCGCAGCGTAGCGGATACTGTAGCGGACTTTGTCCGTTCGAAACACATTACGCAAGTGATCTTTGGCCGCGCGCCCATTCACGATTGGCGCAAGTACTTCTATCTGTCTGCCGTTCACCGATTCCTCCGGGAATCTCCGCCGGTGGACGTTCACATCGTCACGCAGGAAGCGGAAGAGTAGGGATCCTCAGGGTGCGACGGCCCCGTGCACCGTGCCGCTCAGTTCCAGCTCAATTTCTACCACGGGAGCCGCTTTCAGTAAAAATGTATTGGGGCTCTTCAGTCCCCACTGAATATAAGGCACGCTGAATTTTGCCGTTCCTTTCCAATGCTCGCCCGTCAGCTCTGCGTGTACTGGCACCGTCAGATCGTGTTCGGAACCGTGCAGAAGGAACTTTCCATGTAATTGCACTTCGGACGTTCCCGGCACCGCAACCTTCCCTTCGATTTTAGTTGGCCGGAAAATCACCTCGGGATAGCGAGAGCTCTCCAAAATCTCATCGTGCATTTTCTTGTTGCGCGCGTCGTTGCCACTATCTCCGCTAGTCGCATAGGCGACGAATTCACCGCTGGCGCTGCCCGTCGCCGGATCGAATTTCACGACCCCACGTTTCAGATTAAATGTCCCATGAACAGTGTGCAGCGTGCTATCCAGCGTCCAGTGCAATTTGCTTTGCGCCACATCTAAATTCAGAGTTACTCCGCCGGGATTTGTCTGAAGCGCGGGCTGTGGTGTTTGCGGCCAAGCGCAGGCCGTAACCAAAATAAGAAAAACGAAAATCCAACATCGTCCGGCAACAAACACACCATACCCTCTTTGTCTCATCTATATCCCCGTCTGAATCAGGCTGTCAGAAATTGCCAGCCGAAAACTGCGCTGGCCCTCGCCAGCTGCAGTGGCCGCGTCTCTCCTACGTGGTAGGCAAGCATGCGTTCAAATAGTTGCGGGGCTGCCTCGAGAGCTCGCATAGTGCGTTCACGCAAGCCATTCCGCCGGTCAAGCAAAAGCAGTAGTTGCCCCATGAGTCGCGGACGTCGAAGCAAACGGCGGTGCGCCTTCCGGTACCGTTCTAAATCGTTCGCTGCCAGAGCATCTGCAAGCGCCGTCGCTTGTCTAAAGCTGAGTGAAAGTCCTTCCCCGGTAATAGCATCGACGCTGCCTGACGCGTCTCCAATTAGCGCCACGTTTCCCCGATACACGCGCTCAAGGTTGAACATTCCAGTCACCGCCCCGCGTTCGGGGCCCACCTGTGCGGCGCCTTTGAGCAGCCTGCCTAACTTCGGAAATCTCCGGAGAGTTTCATCAAAGTGAGAATCCGGTTTCTTCAAAATCAGGACAACGCATATCTCTTGCGCGCCTACTGCCGTGACGTACGCCTGGGCTTCTTCGCCCCAATGAATCTCCGTGCAATCGCTCCACGGCTCCAACCGGTAATGGACCCGAAAGGCAAACCTCTTCCGCTGTGGTGCCAAGCTCTCCAAGCCACTCCAGCGCCGTACGCGCGAGCTGCCCCCATCAGATCCTATTACCCACTTCGCCCGTATTTTATTCCCGCCGGCCAAGACTCCTTCTGCAAGGAGTCCCGTCACTGGCGTATTCCATAGGAAGGAAACACCGCAATCTCGCGCTCGCTCCATCATTCTTTGGTGCAAGACTTCTCGGCGCACTCCCAGGCCAGGCCCGTCAGGAAAACGGGCGCTCACCGACGAGCGATTGTCCTCAAATCGAATGCCTCGAAGCGCACTGCCATCGGTCTCTTTTAGTTCAACCCCGAGTTCAGTAAGTGCTTTTAGCGCATCCGGTAACAACCCTTCTCCGCATGCTTTTGTAACTGGAGGTTTCGCGCCATCCGCAACAATCACGCGAAAGCCCTGGCGCCGTACCGCGATCGCGGCGGCCAGCCCTGCGGGCCCTCCGCCCACAACAAAAACGTCTGTGCCCTGCCCCACGGAACCCTGCTCTCTCAGAGCGAATTGCCTGTCCCCGCAAGCTCTCTCAATGTTTGATGTCGTCAACCGCAAGAAGATTGCCTGGCTAGTCCTTAAAACATGCTCATCGTGAAGGTGTGGCGAATTTTTGCATAACTCCGGCTTATTTATAATAGCAAAACTATTAATTTGACTGATTGACTTCCACGCCCCCATCCTGTTATCTTCATGGCGGCTCACTATGATCACTGTCGCCATCTCCAACGTTCGGCCTGTTTCCGCATCGTTTCTGCGGGACACGGTAATTAGCATGGTCGTGCGAATTATCCCTGTCGTCGTACGGGGAGCAAAAGAATAGATGATGGCCGCCTAGCACAGCACCACTTAAGGGTTTCGAGGCCATCATCAAAACCAAGATGATGGCCTCAAGTTTTTTGGGCTCGGAATCGCAAGGGAACGCTTTAGAAGGCCCACGGAGGAGAACGCAACTGTGACCGGATCTTCGTTAAAGTCTCGTAGCAGCGCACTGATCGACGGGCCTCATCGCGCAGGAGCGCGCTCCATGTTGCGCGCATGCGGGCTTCGCGATGACGATTTCAACAAGCCTCTCATCGGCGTTGCCAACACTTGGATTGAGATCGGCCCCTGCAACTTTCACCTGCGCGAACTGGCTGTGCACGTCAAGGATGGTATTCGCGCCGCTGGCGGCACTCCTCTAGAGTTCAACACGATTTCAATTTCCGACGGCATCACCATGGGCACGGAGGGTATGCGTGCTTCGCTGATCAGTCGCGAGGTCATTACCGACTCCATCGAACTCGTCGCGCGCGGCAATCTTTTCGACGCGCTCATCGTCCTGGTTGGCTGCGACAAGACCATCCCTGCCGGCATCATGGCGCTTGCTCGTTTGAATATTCCCGGCCTCGTTCTCTATGGAGGCTCGATCGCCCCGGGCAAATTTGAAGGTCACTCTGTCACCATCCAGGACGTTTACGAAGCCATCGGCAGCCATTCGCATGGCGATATGTCCGATGCGCGGCTCAAGGCGCTGGAAGAAACTGCATGTCCTGGAGCAGGTGCGTGCGGCGGACAGTTCACCGCCAATACCATGGCTCTCGTCTGCGAATTTCTCGGCATCGCTCCCATGGGACTTTCCAGCGTTCCAGCAACAGATTCAGGCAAAGCTCATGCAGGCCATCGCGCTGGCGAGCTAGTGATGGATCTTCTGCGCGGCAACGTCACACCATCCAAAATCATCACTAAAGCCGCCATCGAAAACGCCATCGCGGGAGTCGCTGCCACTGGCGGCTCGACAAATTCCGTTTTGCACCTACTCGCAATCGCCAACGAAGCGCATATTCCGTTGAGCATCGATGATTTCGACCGGATCAGCGCGCGTGTTCCGATTATCGCCGACCTCAAACCCGGCGGACGTTTCGTCGCTACCGATCTCTATGCCGCTGGAGGCACTGCGCTTGTAGCCAAACGGCTCCTCG
>DATEWL010000487.1:0-5109 GCA_035258025.1 Candidatus Acidiferrum sp.
CGGTACCGTTCCCCCGCAGGCCGCCGTGATTTTCCCTTCGCGCTGTCTGCGTCGCGCGAAGCCGCATTCCGCGCCGCCACAACAGCTAAATCCCATTTATTAATCACGATAATGACCGATCGCCCCGACTCCTCCGCATAACTGGCAATCTGCGCGTCGCCCTGCGTTACTCCCTGCTCGCCGTCCACAACCAGCAGCGCGACATCGCAGCGCTCCAACCCGCGCCGCGCCATCACCACGCTCAATTTTTCCGCCACTAAGGTCGTCTTAGCTTTGCGCCGAATCCCCGCCGTATCCACAAACCGGTACGTCTTTCCTTCGTGCGTCACTTCCGTATCGACGTTGTCCATGGTCGTCCCCGGAATGGGCGAAACGATCGAGCGATCCTCGCCCGCCATCCGGTTCAAAAGTGTGGATTTCCCCACATTCGGCCGTCCGATGATCGCCACCTCGACGGCGTCCTCTTTCGCCACTTCCTCTTCGGACTCAACAGCATCCACTTCGGCCAGCGCCGCGTCCAAAAGGTCATCCACGCCCGTCCCATGTTCCGCCGCAATCGGGAACACCGGCACGCCCAAAGAATGAAACACCGCCGCATTCACTTCCTGCGAAACTGCATCCACCTTATTCACCGCCACCACAAAGGGCTTGCCAGTAGTCCGCAAAAGCCGCGCCAGCTCCTGATCCAGCGGCGTAACACCCGCCTGGCTGTCCACCACCAGGACGAGCAACGCCGCTTTCTTGATCGCCACATGCGCCTGCCGCAAAATTTCCGTCGGGATCAACGCTTTGTCGTCCGGCACAATCCCGCCCGTATCTACAATCTCCAGCGCCTTCCCACGCCACTCCGCCTTCCCATAAATCCGGTCGCGCGTAATCCCCGGCTCGTTCGTCACGATCGACCGTCGCGTCCCGGTTAGCCGGTTAAAAAGCGTGGATTTGCCCACATTGGGCCGTCCCAGTATCACCAGCGATGGAAGTATTTGCGTCATGTTGTTAAAGCGGCGGGCGGACAGTCGAGAACCGCAACAGCGCTGCGACCTTCCACTCTACCGCATCCCAGCTCATTTCGCTCATTCTGACGCCCGACAGAGCGTCACCAATCTTTCCGAACGAGCTCCGCGGTCACAGCGATCTTGGCCAAAAAAAGAAGCGCCCCGGCAGATATGGCCGGGGCGCCTCGGTTAATTGTTTTCGCAGTGGCTAGAAAATGATCTTCGCCACAAGCTGTGCGTTGCGAGGTTCGCCCGGTCCGAGGCCCGGTGCGCCGTTGAAGTCGCCGATGGTATCGGTTACGAAACCGGTGCTCCCACTGACAGACCCAGCACCGGAAGCCAGGTTGATCCGATTACCGATGTTATAGATCTCTCCGCGAAGCTGCAGCCTAACCCGTTCCGTGATGGAGAAGTTTTTGAAGATGGAAAAGTCAAAGTCCTTGAAGCTCGGCCCATACCACTTGTTGCGCGAAAGATTGCCCATCGGTGAAAGCGTGTCGCACCTCGGGTCCGGAGGAGAAGCAAGAGGATTGCAAAAGACCCCGGGATTGACCCATTGCTCTCCGCCGTTTGCTGCCGAGAACGTGTGGCTCACGCCCGCGAAAGGATTGCCAAAAACCCAGAGGCCGGGGCGGTTGGTGTTCCCGGTAATATTGAACGGTTGGCCTCCGTGGAGAACCCACAGACTGCTCAACTGCCAGCCGTTGAACACTTGCTCTGTCCAACCGTGAGCCCACGGTGCTTTCGGCACGTCGTATATGAAACTGGCCGTAAAGCTGTTTCGCGTGTCGTAGTCGCCGTTTCCGTATTCCGCCTTCAGGTTTGTGCTATCCAGAGGAATGACACCCCGGTACTCGCTCACCGTATCCAGTTCATGCCCCCAGGTGTAGGAGACCTGTGAAGTCAGTCCGTGCCACGATCTAAGTCTAAAAGTAGTTTGCAGGGAGTTGTAGTTGGAATCGCCAACGCTGTTGAGCTGGTTGATATCGCCGAACGCGGGATACTGCGCCGCGAAAGGCCTCAGGCCGCCCGTGAGCGGAACTTGGTTAATATTTTGCATGACCGAGAGCTTGTGGGATTCCATGCCGACATAGCCGATCTGAAAGACCGCTGCACTCCCTAAGCTCTTCTCAACCTGTAGGTTGTAGTTGAAAATGTAGGGTGCTCGGAAATTCTGGCCGACCGAGTAGATTCCGAACGGTCCCTGCGAGCAGCCTGGATCAGCTGGTCCAATCACGCCGCTTGCGCACGTGGCGACGCCTGGGAAAATATAAGTATTGGGCTGCCAGGTATAGCCGCTGGCGCTGTAAAGGGATACAGGTTTTGGACCCGCCGGGTTGTCCTGCAAACCATCGGCCGCGTTGTTCGGCGGACGATAATCGAGGAAGGGGTTCATGTTGATTTGGTCGTAGAAGACCCCAAAGCCGCCGCGCACGACCAGGTCGTTCTTTTGTGTCGGTTGATAAGCGAAGCCAATGCGTGGGGCGAAATTGTTCTTGTCGGGCGGAAATATGCCGCTGATCCCGTTGCCTTGAACGAGGATTCCTTTGCCGGGAACAAAGACTGCAAGATCCTTACTGTCGTTGTGGAGGGGCCCGAAGTATTCCCATCGCAGCCCAAAATTGATGTTCAGTTTGCGCGTGACCTGCCATTGGTCTGCGCCGAAAAAGCTCAGGCCGTTGACCGTAACTGTCCGCTCGGCATTGCCCACAGCCACGCTGGAACTGGATACATCGCCGGCAAGGAAGTCCGCCAGAGCTAACGTGTCCAAGCAAACGGCCGTCGCAGTCGCTGCCGGGCCGCAGGACCCTGCCCAGGGTCCCTGAGTTCCGTCGAAAGTGAACTGGCCGAGCGAGTGCCGGTAGTAAAACTCATTGACATGTCCTTGGCGCATTTCGCCGCCGAACCGGATTTGGTGCTTTCCTCTGCTGTAGGAGGCGATGTCTTCCAGCATGCCCGTGATGTCATTGCGGCCTTCCGGAGGCGTGATGCCAACCTGCTCAAACCCCCCACCGGACTGCGGAATGATGGCGATATTTGGCGCTCCGAAAATGGGCTTCCCGTTGATGAGCGCGTCCGGGCTTTGAAACAAGCCCATTGCCTTGGTGTCAAAACTCGCGTTCGCGTCTCGGAACGTCTGATTGAAGTAGTTGACGCCGAAGAGGATCTGATTGGTTAGAGTCGGCGTAAAGATGGAGTTGAGCACCAGCGAGTAGTTTTGCACGTGGATTGGTGCTTTTTCAAAATAGTAGGGCAGATTTGAGCTTGCGACTGCGAGTGCCGTGCTAGTTCCCAACGGCGCAGTTTGGCTGCCCTGTCCATTAAACATGCGTGCTGACAGACGGTGCTTTTCGGTGAGGTTATAGTCGAGGTTGAGCACCCCATTGTAACTGTAGCCCGTCGAGGGCGAGGAACTGAAAAAGTTGCTCGTCGTTGCCGGCAAATCCAGAATAGATGATGGGCCGGAAGTTGGCCAAAGCCCAGGCACCGTGCCCGGGTTGGGGCACGCCGCGCACAATGCTCCAAGCATGTTTTCCGAAATCGAGCTCGGCGCAACACCGTGTGCGGTCAGGATAGCCAGTGCATTGTTCACGAACGCTTGTGACGGCTCCGTGGCCACGCCGGAAAGCCCGATAATGTACTGTTGCTTCTCGAAACCCACGAAGTAGAAGAATTTATTCTTGATGATGGCGCCGCCTACTGTGCCCCCGTAGTTTTCGTTGCGCAGTTCCGGCGCCTTGGTCGGATTCGTGCTCGGGCAAGCTGGATTCAAACCCGAGCAGTAAAACGGCGATGGGTCGGAAAAGATTTCATTCCGCCAATAGTAATAGGCGGAGCCATGAATCTGGTTCCCGCCGGATTTGAGCACCAGATTTACCGTGCCGCCCGCGTTGCGGCCCGCTTCCGCGCCGGATTGTGTCTGCGCGGAGAATTCGTCGACCGCATCAATCGGCATCACCACGCCCGCAATCCCCGAAACGCCGCCCTGGTTGACGGCCGGAATGTTATGCCAGAAATCGTTGTTGTCCACGCCGTCGATCTGCCAGTTCATCTGATTGGGGCGCGTCCCGTTGAGCGACCCATATCCGCCCACGGAGTAACCCGAATACCCCGGCGCGAGGGCGATCATCTGCGTGAAGTCCCGGCCGTTCAGCGGCATGTCCTGTACCATCTGGGTTGAAATCGTCGTACTCTGGGTCTGAGTTGTTGTATCCAGGCTCAGTGCCACAGCAGAAACCTCCACTGTGGTGGACTGCTGTTGCATGGAAAGCTTGATCGGCAACGAAAATATCGAGCCGGCCGCCACCTCGACTTTGTCCACCGTATAAGCCGGGAAACCCGGAGCGGTGACCGTCACTTTATAGGGGCCCAGCGGGATGTCCTGAAAGGAGAATTCGCCGTCGCTAGTGGTTACCGTGTTGTGCTCGAGTCCAGTTGCCGTTTCCGTGGCTTTGACTTGAGCGTTCGGGATCACGGCGCCAGATGGATCCGTAACCGTGCCACTGATGGCCCCGCGGAATGTCTGCGCGTGGCCCGCGCAGACGAACAGCGCGATCATGATCGCGCTAACCCCTACCCGTAGAATTGCATTCCTGATTCCCCTGTATCCCCTTCGATCTTGCCATCGCATAAATACACCCCTCCTTGATAATCGAATGTTCCTCGGCAATATTTGGTCGACCGCCCCCCCGGCTGTGTTCTCCTACTAGCACCATTTTGGCGGGACCTGTCAATTCCAAGTTTTCGATTTGATGGGGCAAAAGATTGAATCCACTGACTTTGCCGAATCGGTGAGTCTGCCGCCAAGGCGCGGCGCCCTGGCCCTGCAAGTTCGCGCAGCGTGCCCAACGGCGTTCGACGAAAAACGTGTGGAGCGGCCTCCCCCTCCGGAGCTAAGGCCAGGGCAAAGACGGCTTTCGGCTGCCTGCCTCCCCATATTGCTCTGAACTGTGGTCCCCCTCGGTATTTCTGGTAGAGTGCTGAGCACAGTAGAGATAGCCCCCGTCTGCAATATTGCTATTTGTTAAGATCGTGTAAGTTTTTGGGGCTCCCCTGCGTACTAGTCTATGGAACCGCTGAGACCAGGCCCGAAGAGCGTGCCGGGAATGACGGA
>DATEWL010000488.1:0-2624 GCA_035258025.1 Candidatus Acidiferrum sp.
TTCGCCCGTTTTGTAAATTTCCCCGGAAAATTTTCCGCCCCCAATCCACTAACGTATCGATAAAACAATATGCACGACGCCTCCCCCATTTGGACGTCATCGGGCAACCGTTGTTCGCCACCTTTCGTTTGCACGACAGTCTCCCACCAAATCGCGTCTTTCCTCCCGCCAGGTTGACTACGGGGAAGGCATTCGTTGCCCTTGATCGAGTCTTAGCCTGACTTTCGCAGTTGGAGCAGATTGACTGGGTTAAGTTCTGTGGAATGAGTACGGGCTACGAAAAGGTCTTCACCACAAACGGGGCTGGGCTTGAGTGGCCGATGGAACGAGTTTGGCCTGCGGAGCGGTGATGCGCGGAGGCGGTTGCGAGGGCAGCGCGAGTTGAATCTGCGCCATCAGGAGCAGCAGTTCTTTGGACGGCTGGGTATAACGGGGCAGGATCAACCAGCGGTCATCGCGAGTCGGAATCCAGACATCGATCATTTGAATGGTCCCGAGTTTTTCCAACACCGCAGCCGACGTCAGGCCGGGGGCGTGAATCTGCAAACGGTTCTTCAGCGTGACTTGCAAACAGTAAGCCAGGAACGCGATGAGAATGTGCGCGTCCACGCGCCGCTCCAAGTGATGATAGATAGGTCGAATCCCCAGGTCGCTTTTCAGCGAACGGAACACCGCTTCGATTTGTGTCAACTGCACATAGCGGGTCCACAGTACCGCCGGGTCTTCCGCCGTCAGATTCGATCGCAGTAAATAATGCCCGTCACGCTGCTCGGCTCGCCGCAGCTTGACCCTGTCCACCTCGAAGCGAAACGATTGGCGAGTAACCAACTCATCGGCCTTGGGCACTTGCATCTTCACGAAGCCGAAAGCGCGGCCCGCTTCTTTCTTGGCGGCGCCGATGCGCAACAGCAATTGATCGCGCTTGGGCAGGCTGCGCCGCATCGCTCGCAGTTTGCGCAATAGGCGCACCACGCGCTTGCGCCGGATGGCGATCTCTTTCTTCTGCCGGCCGTCGCTGCGCGCCAGCACATACAACTCACCCTCATGTTCGTAGAGCTTCACTTCGACCGAGTCACGCACCTGCTGCCACGGCAGGTCCAGCCACTTCTTCTCATGCTTGTTGATGCGCCCCTTCGGCGTGCCCACCAAGTAGAATGTCTCGCGCGCCGGATCGCGCATCTGCTGCAGCGTGGCCTCCGTCGGGATGCCGCGATCCATCACCCACACCCGCCGCGCTTTGCCGTAGGTCTTCTCGATGTGGTCCAGAAACGGCAGCAGCGTCTTATGCTCCGAGGTGTTGCCGTCCAGCACTTCGTAGGCCAGGGGAAAGCCATCCGGAGTCACTACCAGCGCGATCACCACCTGCACACAATCCGGCCGGCTGTCGCGGCTGTAGCCGCGCTTGGCTTTCGGATTTTCTTCCATCTCTCCTTCGAAGTAGGTGCTGGTCAGGTCGTAGAGCAAGACCTCAAAGTCGGCAGCGAACAACTCGGCCCATTTTTGTTTCAGCCATACGAACAGCTCTTGCTTGTGCTCCAGCAGCCGATCCAGACAGCGGTAGAGCCGGTCTTTCTCCGCTACTGCGAAGTCCACTTCCAGCAGAGCATCCATCGCGCTTTCCACGAACCAGTGCCGGTGGACTCGAAACTCGCTGCCCGGCTCCAGCAACCGATTCACCACCAGCAGCCGCAGCACCTTCTCCCAACTCACTCCCTCACGGCCCGCCGGCAAGCGCTCGCTCCAGAACTGGGTGAGTCCCAACTGTTGCCACAGTTCGTTCGCCAGCCAGCAGTCCCCGAAGGGCCGCGGACGTCTCAGTTCCATTCCGCTCAACCGCACCTGGATGCTGTCTACCGCATCCTCAGGCAGCGAGCGGTCATCGGGAAACAAACTCAGCTTGGTGTAGCTTTGCTTGTCTTCATCGAAGACCGACAGCGTCCTGCGCCACGAAGCCTGCTGCCGGTCGTTGATCTCGCCGAGATATAGCACGGTGCGCTGCACCGTCTTGTTCGTCGAGATCCGCTGATTCTCCACCAGGCTGAAGTAGCGGTGATCCTTTCCGTCTTTCTTCCGATTGGTGGAGCGCAGAAACAAAGCAATTGCAGAATGCCAGATTTTTCAGCGCGGCGAAAGAGGGTGGGTCTTCACTCTGCAGTTCTCAAAATCTCCGCGTTGCAGCCACTGGGCTTACATCGCTCCGGCGGCTCGAAATCGGTCAAAAACCCTCTGGACTGCGAAAGTCGGGCTAGGGCTGATGAGAGGGGGTAAACTAGACTCCGGAATCGCTATGGAGGACGATCGCTCGCAGCAGAGTCCGCCAGCGCGACCCGGTTTTTGTTACCTGCGCGGCAGGTTTGTGCACTTGGGGGCCGGTACGAATCAGCGGCATGAGCTTTTCAGCGATGAGATCTTTGGACAAAACCGCCGAAGCGCCGGCGGCGATCGCCTCCCGGCAGCGATCGTCCCATTCATACGCTACAAGCCCAATAATCCAGGCATCGGGATCTATGCGGCGAATCCGGTGGATCGCATCGATGGCGCTACCCGAGGGGAGATTCAGGTCGACGAGCGTGAGGTCGGGCCGCATCTCGGCAAAGAGGTGGACGGCAGCGTCCGCCTCCACG
>DATEWL010000489.1:0-4592 GCA_035258025.1 Candidatus Acidiferrum sp.
CGGCTTCCTCTCCACCGCTACAGCCCTCTATCCGCGCCTCACCGCGCAAGAAATGGTCGAATACTTTGGCCGCCTAAACGGTCTCGACGAAGCCACGCTAAAAAAACGCATCGACGATATCTTTTCCCGCCTCGACATGAACAGTTTCCGCGACCGCCGCTGCGATAAACTCTCCACCGGCATGAAGCAGAAAACTTCCATCGCCCGCACCCTCGTTCACGATCCTCCCGTCATGATCTTCGATGAGCCCACCACCGGCCTCGACGTCATGACCGCTCGCACCATCATCGGCTTCATCGCCGACTGCCGCGACCGCGGCAAAACCGTGATCTTTTCTACCCACATCATGTCCGAAGTCGAACGCCTCTGCGATCACATCGGCATCATCCACGGCGGCAAACTCCTCGAAGAAGGAACGCTCTCCGAACTCCGCGCCAAACACAACGAACACAATCTCGAAGAAATCATCGTCAAAGTCGTTGGCCCGCTCGCCAACGCGGAGGCCTAATCGTCATGAATCTTCACGCCGTAGGCGTCGTCTATCGCAAGGAACTCAGGGAGTGGCTCCGCGACCGCCGCACACTCATCTCTACGGTCCTCGTCCCTCTGCTCGCTTTTCCCATTCTCATCTCCGGGATGATTTCGCTCTCAGCGGTCTTAATCGGCGGCGCCAAAAAAGAAGTTCCCAAAATCATGATCATCCACGGCGAAGATTCCCCCGCCGTCGCCGATGCTTTAAAGGTGAACAAGGAGATCGAAGTCGTTCCCTTTGCGGCTAATTGGCAGGATCAAATCTCTGAAAAACAGATTCGCGCCGCTGTCGAAATTCCCGAAGGCTTCCAGGCTTCCCTCGACAAGGGCACTCCCCAAACCATCCAAATTCATTACTACGAAGGTGAACTCAAATCCGAATTTGGCGCAGAGCACGTTGAAAAATCTCTAAAGGCGTATCGCGACGACCTCGTCAAAAAGCGCCTCGAAGCGAAGAATCTGCCTGACTCACTTATCGCTCCCTTCGACACCAAACAGCACAACGTCGCTCCGCCCGAGAAAGTCGGCGGCGCCAGCATCGGCAGCATGATCGGCTATATGGTCATCATTCTTTCCATGACCGGCGCCATCTACCCCGCCATCGACCTCACCGCCGGCGAAAAAGAGCGCGGCACCATGGAGACCATTCTCTCCAGCCCCGTCTCCCGCCTCGACCTCGTCCTCGGAAAATTTCTCCTCGTCTTTTCCGCTTCCTTAACCACTGCAATCCTTTCCGTCACGTCCATGGGCCTTTCCTTCGCCTACATGGGCCACGCCCTCTCAAATTCCGCGAACACATCCGGTGCGGGCATCCACATGAATCTTGGTCTCACCTCCGTCGTCGCCGTCTTTCTAATGGCGCTCCCGTTGTCGGTCCTCTTCTCCGCTGTCCTAATGACCGTCGCCCTCTTCGCCAAAACTTACAAAGAAGCCCAAAGCTATCTCACACCCATGACCTTCATCGTCGTCATTCCCGCGGTCGCCAGCGTCCTCCCCGGCGTCGAACTCAACCCCAAACTCGCCTTAATCCCCATTCTCAACACCAGCCTCATCTGTAAAGAAATTATCACCGGCACCTACCACTGGGGATCCATCGCCATCATCTTCGCCTCCACCTGCGTCTACGCCGCCGTCGCCATCTTCATCGCCGTCAAAACCTTCCAACGCGAATCCGTCCTTTTCCGCTCTTAACCTCTTGTTGTCTTTGTAAGGGCGCAATTCATTGCGCCAATCACAGCAGCCATCATGCCGGTAGTAACGAACACTGCCTTCTGGTTGAACTCGTCGTAACTCTTTTGACCGGTCCACGTATTTGTTTGGGCCGCTCTCACCCCGTCCGGTGTCCAATAAGAGGAGGCCCTTCAACCGTCTAATCGCCGCTGCTCCATGGATTCCGTTATGAGATTTATCAAGCGTCAATGGACCCCGTCAGCCAGACAGAGACGAGCCCGTCTCCGTGGCGTGATTGACGTTTCCGGATTTGCTGGTGTAATGCTTGCCTTACTTTTCCTGATGATATTCGGCGAGATGTATCCTATGCACCCGCTGTCGCTGCCCGTCGATATGGCCTTCGCGCGGCATTCCACGTTGCAGCCGAACGCTTGGCGCGAAGACACCATGATCGTCACCATAACGCGAGACGGCAGCCTCTACCTTTTGAACACGCGCGTTACTCCCGCCGATGTCCCGTCTCAGCTGCGTGACTTAATGGGTAGCAGGGAAGACAAAACCGTTTACGTGAGAGCCGACGCCCGCGTCAAATATGCCGACGTCAAGGTCGCCCTCGACGCCATCCGCACTGCAAACCTGACGAACATCGCCTTCCTAACCGACCGCCCATACCCGCTTTCCACCCCATAGGAACCAATGCATCGCACAGCCCAATTTGTCTCTTGCGCCAATTCTAGAAATGAGGTAATCTAACAGATAGGGAAATTCCCGAGAACGGCAGCCACCCGCTGCCGTTTTTGTTTTAGGTAGCACAGGCTTCAGCCTGTGCGCCTCTCAAACGCCACGCCGGCCATGAACTATCGAGCGTCAGCACACGACCGTCGTCGGACCTAACTCCTTTATCAGCAACGCTTACAAAAAGCAGGGGAGGGGGCCCACCTCCATTCGAGTGGTACAGACCGGGCACATCCCTAACACTTTGGACCGGTGGCAATTCTGACACTCTTACGCGAATGCCTCCGAACTGCGCGGCCCCTTCACCCGTATATTAATCAAGACCATGGCCACAACCTTGCGCCGCCGAATCATCCGCATCCTGCTGATCCTTTTGCTTTTGCCGCCTATCCTGGCGGGCATTGCCGGATGGCTAGTCGCACCAGGCTTCCTCCATCCCATGCGCCGCGAACTCACTCCCGACCTCATCCGCGAAGCCGACGCCTCCTTCGCCCACTCCGGCGGCCACCGCGAAGATTTCAACGTCCGCGCCCCCGACGGCATCCTCCTCCGCGGCTGGGTCGTCCGCCCCGACCATCCCAACGGCAGCTGGGTACTCCTCTTCCATGGCGTCGCCGACAACCGCATCGGCGTTATCGGCCAATCCGAATTCCTCCTCCGCGCCGGCTACAGTGTCCTCATGATGGACGCCCGTGCCCACGGCGCCAGCGAAGGCCAGCTAGCCACCTACGGCTGGCTCGAACGCAAAGACACAACCGCCATCATCGACGCGCTCGCCATCCGCGAGCGGCCCAGCGTCTTTACCGGAATCATGTCCACCATGCACATCTACGCTCTAGGCGAATCCATGGGTGCAGGTATCGCACTGCAATCCGCCGCCGTAAATCCACACATCGAAGCCGTGGTCGCCGAAGCCTCTTTCGCCACGCTGCGCGAAGCCTCTTACGATTACGCGGGTTTACGCCGCTCTCCTCTGCTAGGCAAAACGCTCTTCGCACCCTTCAGTTGGATGCTCCTCTATCGCGGCGAAAAACTAACCGGCCTCCCCGTCGCTGAAGTTTCTCCAGAAAAAGCCGTCGCCACGCGCGCCTTCCCCGTCCTCTTAATCTGCGACGAAAAAGACGAAGCCCTCCCCTGCCGCCACACGCAACGCATCTACGCCGCCGCAATCGGCCCCAAACAAATCTGGGAAGTCCCCGGCGCATTCCACACCGCCGCTCTCGGCTTCCAACCCGCCGAGTTCCAGCGCCGCGTCCTAGATTTCTTCGCTAACGTTGCCCAAGCCAAGCCCGTCCAATAAGTGGCACAGGCAATCGTGCCTGTGCAGATTTTGACAGCAGCCTTGCCTGAGTTTTGCAAAGTTAGTTGGGTGGGACAGGCATTCCTGCTTGTTGGTTTTTCTATAATCTTGGTAGCGCAGTTGCGGCATCAACTAATCTTTGTCGCTAAAGTGAGCCACTCACGCCAAAAAGGGCGCAGCGCCGGTCTTTTCTTCCCCGCGTGCTAAAATTGTCAATTCATGCCGGACGCTCCCCTCATCTCGGTCCACGCCCTCTCCAAGCACTACCGCAGTTTCAAGAGGCGTGAAGGCATACTCGGCGGTCTGCAAAATCTTTTTCATCGCGAATACCAGACCGTCAAAGCCGTCGAAAACATAAATTTTGAAATCGGCCGCGGCGAAATGGTCGGCTACATCGGGCCCAACGGCGCCGGCAAATCCACCACCATCAAAATGCTCACCGGCATTCTGGTTCCGACCTCAGGCGAAATTCTGTCGAACGGTTTCGTCCCTTGGAAACAGCGCGCAGCTTATGTAAAAACGATCGGCGTAGTCTTTGGCCAGCGCACCCAGCTCTGGTGGGACATCGCGGCCATCGAATCCTTCAAGCTCCTCCGCCGCATCTACGATGTTTCGCAGCGCGACTACGACGAGCGCATGGAACTCTTCAATCAAGTCCTCGGCCTCACCGAACTGCTCGACGTTCCCGTGCGCAAACTCTCTCTAGGCCAGCGCATGCGCTGCGACCTAGCCGCCGCGCTGCTCCACAATCCGCCAATCCTTTTTCTCGACGAGCCCACCATCGGGCTCGACGTCGTCGCCAAAGATCACATTCGCCAATTCCTCCGCGCCATCAATCAGCGGTACAAAACTACTG
>DATEWL010000490.1:0-7274 GCA_035258025.1 Candidatus Acidiferrum sp.
TAATCGTTTCGGGGTCAACCTTCTCGTCTAGCGTGTAGCTGTTCGCGTTGTCCACATCCGAATACTCGAAAACGCCCATCCAATCGAGATTGGCGGCGCGCACAAAATCACACAGCTCTTCGAAATCCTTTTCCGTTTCGCCCGGAAAGCCGGCGATGAACGAAGTGCGCAGCGAAACGCCGGGAATTGTCGTGCGGATGCGCTCGAGTAGTTTCAAGAAGGCGTCGCCGTGCGAACCGCGCTTCATGCGCGCCAGAACATTGCGGCTGGCGTGTTGCAGCGGCATGTCCATGTATTTGGCAAGCCGCGGATGCGCTGCCAGCGTATCCAGCAATTTCTGCGTCACGCGATTCGGATAGGCGTAAAGAAAGCGCACCCACAGCAAATCTTCGACCTGCGCTAGACGTTCGAGGAGTTGGGCCAATCCATCACGAAGGCCGAGGTCCTCGCCATAAGAAGTCGTGTCCTGGCCAATCAGCGTAATTTCTCGTGCACCCGAGGCCGCGAGATTTTCCGCTTCCCGCACCACGGATTCAAATCGCCGGCTGCGGAATGTGCCACGCAGCTGTGGAATGATGCAGAACGTGCAGGGGTGATCGCAGCCCTCAGCGATCTTGATGTAAGCGGCATGCCGCGGCGTCGTGATCACGCGGGGCGTAAGGTCGTGATAGAGAAACGCTGGCGGCGCAGCAGGCAACACCCGCAGATCGCCATCGACCGCTTCGAGGATGCGTTCCACCTCGCCAGTTCCCACCACGGCATCCACTTCGGGAACCTGTTCGAGAATCTGGTCGCGAAAGCGCTCGACAAGGCATCCAGCGACGATCAACTTGCGTGCCGCGCCAAATTTCTTGTGCTCGGCCATCTCCAGAATCGCGTCGACGGACTCTTTTTGCGCGGACTCGATGAAGCTGCACGTATTGACGACAAGAATCTCAGCTTCATTCGCGCGCGGCGTAAGCTCATAGCCTTCGCGCGTAAGAATACCCATCATCACCTCGCTGTCGACGAGGTTCTTCGGGCATCCCAGGCTCACAAATCCGACCTTAGTCATAGGCAGTAAATTAGCGCCTTTGCGCAATTTACAATTGTAACACGCGGGCGGAGGAAGGAAACCAAGCAGCCGTATCACAAGCTGGTGTCTTAGTTTGCATCGAGACGGGCCACCGCCATCAGGTGAGCGCTGGCGCCCAGTACCGAAGGTTCCCCCTCGATCAGGGCGAGAAAATCTATCAAGCTCTTTCGCTGTGCCGGTTCACCCAAAGCCTCACGGACCAGAGCCGCACTCCATGCCGGACCTTCGACGGCCAGGATCTGGACGTCGGCGAATCCAGCATCGCGAACTTCGGCTGCCAGTTCCTCAGGGCGATGAAAATATGCCGTCGTGAAGTAGGCGGGGCTATTCGTCGGATTGCGGTGCTGACCGGAGGCGAGATCCGCTGCAACAATTTTCCGAAACTCCGCATCTCGAAAAAAGCCCCTCGAGAGCCCATCGATCAGAGAGGCGAATCGAGAGATCGCAGCGGCAAAGAGGACGCCCCGTGGGGCGAGCACGCGGCGGGCTTCACGCAGCGCCTGCAGGCGATCGGACTGCTCAACCAAATGATACAACGGCCCGAGAAGTAGAACTGCGTCGGCACTTCCTGTGGAGATCTCCATTCGGCGAGCGTCGCCGCGCCCGATCGATGCCAGGGTGATACCAGACGTAGCTTCGTAAGATCTTGCTTGCGCCAGATGAAGCTCCACCGGATCGATCAAATGCACTTGGTATCCTTGCTCGGCAAGCGGGAAGGCATGGATCCCAGCCGCGCCGCCTATGTCGAGAATTGCTGCCGGAGCCCGCGGAAGATTCCGAGCCAGAATCGCTTGCGTCCGAAGCAGCTCGAGCTCGCCGTGGTCGCCCGATAGCCGCTCCGACTCCCGGCTTTGCAGATAATGTTCCGCGATTTCTTTCGGCGTCAAGTCCATCTGGTTCTCCATGTGCGAAGACCACGCCAACCCAACCTTGAAGGATCTGGCGTCTACACCCGCTATCTTATCGAAATTGAATTAGGACACTATCTGGCTCAGCAGGGGGCGGCAAACCGAATTACCCAACACGGAGAAAGAACTTCAGCGCGAAGCGAAGGACGATCGGATCTGCTCGAGGAGCGCGCGCAACCGAATCGTGTCGCACGGCGCGCCGCCAAAACGCGCTTGCGTATAGCACTGCGTAAATTCGTACACCGCAGGCGCGAGACGAGGCTGCGAAACGGCGGCGGCAAACTCAAACGGCGTCTGGGTAGGCTGGCGCGCGAAGCCGCGCCGCGCAAGCAAGTACAACAGTTCTCCGTAGAGCCGCGAAGCAAGCTGTGGATTGGAGCGCGCCAGCTCCGGCGAACGAAGCTGCCACGAAAGCCACATGCGCCGCGCCAGTGCGACAACCAAATCAAAGCGCAGCGCCAACAAGAACAGGGCGACGGCAAGCGAAATCAGCATGCGAAGCCCATTGTTCCAGGACCTCATCCACCTTCGTCCTTTTGCCTGTTCGTGTACAAACCAAGCCCGTGCAGTCTCGGTCCAGGTGCGCGTGGTGCGCTGCATGGTCTGCGCCAGCAAAATTTGATGGATAAAATCGTAGTTGATGACCCACTCATTCCAGGAAAGCTCGAACCAGTCCATGTATTGACCAAGGCGCGAAAAGAAACCGCCGGCATCTTCGGCTCCAGGCGGCGTGGGATCGAAAGTCATCCAGCCCGTGCCCGGGAAATAGACTTCGACCCAGCTGTGCGCGTCGCTGGCGCGGACAATGTAGTCCTCGCCGAGGTCGTTGTATTCGCCTGGCAAGAAACCGTTTACTTCCCGCGTAGGAATGCCCAGCGTGCGAAGCATGATGGCCATCGCGGAAGCGAAATACTCGCAATGGCCCGAGCGGGTCTCAAAGAGAAAATGTGCGAGCGGATCGTCTCCGGGTTTTCCCGTGAGGTCTAGATTGTAAGCGTAATGGGAACGCAGATAATTTTCCAGGGTAATGGTTTTGTCGAAGGGTGTCTGTGCCCGCTCTGTGATCTGCCTGGCCAATTCCGCAATTCGCGGATCGAGCTTCGGGAGTTGCAGGTAAGTACCGCGAATGTCTTGGGGATAGTCCGTCGAGGCCGCGCGCAGACGGGGCACATTCCTCCCAGGTAGTATGGAAAACCCTTCGTATCGTATCGTGCTGAAATTATGGAAAGGATTGAATAGGGAGCCGGTCGCGTCGCGAACGAGATAACTGCGGCGCGCACCGGACTCCTGATTGGAACCTTCGCCGGAAAGATTTCCGCGTATGGAGATTGCGTTTGCGGGCGCAAACATCGTGTCCGTCGCGACCGGCTGGAGAAGAATGGTGTAGCGCAGAATGGTCGCGGAGGAATCCGGCTCGGGCGGCCGCTCCATCAGGTTTATCCAGCCGTTCATTCCGGCGGGAATCGTCACCGAGTCGTGGCTGGGAGAGGACCAGCGTTTCCCGTCAAATGCGGAGAGCGCGATCCCGCGCCAACGCAGCGTGGGATACCCCACAGGTTTACCGGTGCGCACACGCATGACGACGGTGGAATTCTTCTTGATCTCGCCAATTTGCCCCAGCTCCACATCGTCGCTGAATCCGGACATCAGCGTCGGCTGCAAACTGGTGCGGCCCAGATAGCCTGCGCTGAAACGAGGAAAGAAGAAAAACAGCGCGCCACCGATGATCATGGCGCCGAGAGCCACGCTGAGCGCCGCGAGCACCAGTGCACGATCAAGGCGGCGCTCTTGTTGAGGCTGTACGTCCACTTCCGGCGCTATCGCGCCTTTTGAGCCACGGCGCATTTCAAGGCCGACGAAAGTGGCCACGCCAAACAACAAAAACAGGAAGAAAAGACCGAGGAAGGTCGTGTCAATGGTGAGAACGGCTGCGGCTAGAATGGCCGCGAAGGAGAGCATGGTTAGAAAAAGCGCGTCGCGGTCCGTGTTGGCGCTGTAAAGCCGAATGAGCATCACAAACAGCAGAAAATGGATAGCCCCGAGAAGCGCGGCGTAAAGCGCGGGATTGGACGAGGCCGATACAAACGAGCGCGAAAGAAAAACAACGTCCACCGGAAAGACGGGCAAGTAGGCGACGACCAGCCGGGTCGCGACGCGCTGCGGAATTTCCGCCGGGCAGCGCCGCCACCAACGGACTCCTTTATAGAGGACGGCGGAAGGCGCGACAATCATCGTGATTAAATCGAGTTTTCCGGTGCTCACGAGAGAGGCGACAGCCGTCGCCATAAGCAGGAAGAGCGAAGTGCGAAAGAATCGCTCGGCGGGGAGCGCGGGGACACTCGTTATTGATGCGGAGGCGGCCATTGGGGACGGTTCAATCCTAGCACTACCTCTGCGTGCCGCGGTGGAGGCTACGCGAAACGATTACGTTCACAGCTTCAACGCGTCGGGCTTCGCATCGGCCGCCGATGATTCCGAAAGCGCGGCGCGCGCAATTTTTCTGGTGAGATTCGAGATGGGTAGCGTCGAGAAGGCTTTCAGTGGAATGCTTTTTGCCCCGGGGATCTGCGGGATTTTTGCTATGGAGATGCGGAAGGGAAGAACCGTGACGTTGCGATAGGTCACCGCATGGCGGACTCGAGCGAGCGGCTCAAAGCGCAGCGCGCCGTTTCCTGCAGGCAAAACGGTCGTGAGAAAGGTCCGTAATTCCGTCAATGCGTCCTTGCGAATCGCGACCGTGGGAAAATGCCACATCCGCGAGACGAGCGTGGCGACGTCGTCGGCAGCGGGCCTGTTTTCGGTTTTTTTCTGAGGCGGAGGCAGCAAAAGCGTTTGGCCGCGCGGGGTGCAAAACACCGCGGTGGCGAGAACAATTTGCACGGCTTCCCGTTTCTTTCGTTTTTCAGGAAAAGATTCGGGGTCGCCCGATTGGCGCGCGCGGCAGAATTTTGCCACAGGGCACAGCAGGCATTGCGGCGCGCGCGGCGTGCAGACCATCGCGCCCAGTTCCATCATGGCCTGATTCCAATCGCCAGACACTTTCGGATCGAGCAATTCTTGCGCGGTAGTTTGAAGCGATTGCCAGCGCCGCGATTCGCGGAGTTCGCCGCGAACCGCGCCAAGGCGCGCGAGCACGCGCGCGACGTTGCCATCGAGGACGGCATGTTTTGCATCGAACGCAATACTCAGAATCGCCGCGCCCGTGTAGGGGCCGATGCCGGAGAGCGACATGGCGGCTTTTTCTTCCTTCGGAAATTCTCCGCCGTGCAGCGCAACGATTTGTTGCGCGGCCTTCTGCAGGTTTCGCGCGCGGCTGTAATAGCCAAGGCCGGACCACAGTCTCAATACTTCTTCTTGCGGGGCTTCCGCGAGAGCACGCACATTCGGAAAGTGTGCGAGGAATCTTTCATAGTAGGGAATCATGGCGGCGACACGCGTTTGCTGCAGCATGATCTCTGAGATCCAGATGCGGTACGGATCCTTTGAGCGGCGCCACGGCAAATCGCGCTGAAACTGTCGGAACCAAGCAAGCAACTGCTTGCGAAAAGATGCGAGCTCGCGGCCTGTGAGGATGAACACGCCGTATTCTCGCACATTTAACGCATGGGCTTTTTTGAGGGCGGTGAAGGCCCGTCTAAGGGACCAGATCTTCGAGAAAAATGACCCAGGATTGGTTCCAGATGCTGGAAGGGATGGAGCCGCGCGATTCGCTGGTGACGATCACGCGAAAAATCTCTGGGGTGCTGGCCAGGTCGGAGAGAAGAACGCGCTTCGGGTCCGGCGGATACGGTTTTGCGGTCGCGAGATGCTTCAGGATATCGAAGATAATTTCATCGGCTTCGACGAGCGGAGTTTCAAAGCCGGCCGTGCGAAATTGAAGTACGGCATTGCGCTCGTAGAAGTGCCAGGCCAGCGCGGCGCACATGGTGACGGCGGACTCGAAGCGGGCCTCCGCTTCTTTTGCGGCGAGGCCTGCCGATGCGTGCGGATCGAGCACAAGAATGACGCGGCAATCGTCCTCGCGGGTGAACTCGCGCACCATCAGAGAACCCAGACGCGCAGAAGCTTTCCAGTGCACGTGACGGGAGCTGTCTCGGGGTTGATAATCACGCAATGCGTATAAATCCTGGCCGCGGCCTTTGGCCAGGCTTTCGAGCGCGCCCTGCATACCTGGGAGAACTTCAAAGAAGTCCCGCGTAGGCTCGACCGAAGGGTAGACGAGCGCTTGGGACTTCAAATCGACGCGGCGCGCTTTCTGCAAAAAGCCAAATGGAAACCTGGTGACGATGCGGAAAGCTTCCTGGGAATAGATGCCGCGGCGCGGAAAGGTCATGGGCACGTGCTGTTGCACGCGGTCATGTTTCGGAATATATGGAAAATAGACCGGCGTCTCGAGCATGGCGGCGTTCGCGGCATTTTTTCCGCGGACAGCTTCGACGCGAAGCGAAAACGAAGGCAGAGTCAGTTTTTCGTTATGCACCTCGACAAGAGAGCGGACCGGCTGGCCCGCGAAAATGTGCTCTGGCAACTCCAGGCGCATTTCGACGCCAGAGAGCGTGATGGAAGAAAGAATTCCGGACATCAAGATAATGGCGATCAGACTGGCGAGAATGAGGAAGAGCAGATTGTTGCCGGTGTTCAGCGCAGCGACAGCCACCAAAAAAATGCCCAGAATGTAGATCCACCCTTCGCGGGTAACTCGGTACTCCATTTTGTAGCCGATCCAGCGAAGGGGCGTGCGTTTCGCGAGAACCGGAACGAGCGTGACCGCAACCCACGCGGCGACGAGCAGAGCGCCAAGCGCGGAGGCGATGGCGAGAGCCAGATGGCCTAGCTCCGCAGCCGTCCCGGAATAAATCGCAAGAAGCAGAGCAAAGGCCAGCGCCGTGACGGAGAGAAAAAAAGCGCGCACAGCGGAACGGTCGGCTTTGGCCCAGAGTTGCGCGGCTGTTGTGGATAGACTCACAGAGGTACGCGAACGGAGTCGACGATCTCCCGGAGGACGGATTCGGTCGTCTCCGATTTTCTCTGAAGCGAAGCGTGGCGCGAGCTGGCGACCACGCGATGCGAAAAAACGGCGACGGCAAGCTGCTTGAAGTCATCCGGCAAACAGTAATCGCGGCCATCGAGAAAAGCGCGGGCTTGCGCAGCGCGCTGCAGCATGAGGGTGCCGCGCGGGCTGACGCCCAAAGCAAGTTGCTCAGTCTTGCGCGTGCGATTGACGATTTCCAGCGCGTAATCATGGAGGCTGGCGTCTACCTTAACGCGGGCGACAGACTCCTGCATTTCCA
>DATEWL010000491.1:0-2972 GCA_035258025.1 Candidatus Acidiferrum sp.
AAGACTTCGTCGACGATGTAGAGCATTTCGCGGGGGATGACCTGTTCCTTGACGGGAATGTTCAGATCCTCGGCGAGCGTCACGACCGTGTTGCGCGTGATGCCCGGCAGGATGCTGGTGGCGAGCGGAGGCGTGTAGAGCGTGCCGTCGTGAACAAGAAACACGTTCATGCCGGAGCCTTCGCTGACGTGGCCGCCGGAATCGAGCGCGATGCCTTCGGCGTAGCCGTTGAAGGAGGCTTCCATGCGGATGAGCTGCGAGTTCATGTAATTCGCGGCAGCTTTGGACATGGCCGGCAGCGTGTTTGGCGCGATGCGCGTCCAGGAACTCACACCAACGTCGACGCCCTTTGTGAGGGCTTCCGGGCCAAGATAGGCGCCCCACGACCAGCAGGCCATGTAGATTTCAATTGGAGAACTGAGCGGATTCACGCCGACTTCGCCATAGCCGCGGAGAACCATGGGCTTGACGTAACAGGCATTCAATTTGTTGAGACGGACCAATTCGGTGGCGACATTGCAAAAATCTTCGAGTGAGTAAGGCAAGTCCATGCGATAGATTCTTCCGGAATTGATCAGGCGCTGCATGTGTTCGCGGAGGCGGAAAATGGCGGGGCCTTGCTTGGTTTCGTAGCAGCGGATGCCTTCGAAGACCGCGGAGCCGTAGCTCACGACGTGAGAAAGAACGTGGAGGGTGGCGTCGTCCCAGTTGATCCACTTTCCGTTGTGCCAGATTTTGTCGGTCTTTTGGATGGGCATGATGGTGTCCTTTTGGTGGCGCCGCTCGCGGTGAAGCCTGAAAGTGCAGAATACGGTAGGCCACGAGGAGCGTCAATAAAGTGTACTGGACGCGGCGGCAAGTACAAAAACCAAATTGGCGCGTATTGATTGCTCGGAAGAGATTGCTCGGGTCACTTCGGCGAATCGGCACACTTTCACGAATTACTCGGAGGCATGAGGTGGAGGCGCGGATTTTGCAGGCTCGCTCAAGGAATCCAGGGCGGACTGCGCTTGTGCCGGGATATTGCCGTAAGTGTTTTCCCAAAAGCCAAGAAGCAGGAAGGGGATAATCGTCGCGACGACAAGGAGCTTCGCTTTGCGGGGCACTTTGACTTCAGGCTCCCAGCGGAAGAGTTGTGCGGATAGAAAAAAAGTAAGGACAGCCCAGCAAACAAGCGAACCCAGAGAGATGAGAACGTTGTGGTCCCATATATGCGCAGATTCAAAAATGGTACGACGGAGTCCCTGGACAAGATAGGTTGCTGGGAGGAACAAGGAAACTTTTTGGACGATCTGAGGAAGGAAAGCGAGAGGAAAGGTGGCGCCTGAGAGAAAAATCAACGGAAGCCAGATGAGCTGATTAATGACCTGAGTCTCCTGCATGGTGTTGGTCACGCTGGCGACGACGAGGCCCAGGGATGCGAAGGCAATGTTGCCGATGCTGATCAAGATAAATGTGGCGAAGATGTCGCCGAAATGGGTTACGTGAAAAATTGTGCGCGCGAAAATAAACTGCAGGAGAACAGTGGGGAAAATGAGGACGTAGTTCGCAACGATGCTGGAAGCGAGCATATCGCTGGCCGTCACGGGAGTGACGTGAAAGCGGCGCAGGATGCCTTGTTCGCGAAACATGACGAGAGCCGCGCTAAGTCCCCAAAAGCTGCCCATAACAGCTAGAGCGACAACTGGGCCCAGGAAGAATTGCACGTCGCGTGGCTTGCCTTTCGCAAAGACGCCAGCGTAGAGGAAGAAAAAGCCGAACGGCATGATCACGCTGAAGAACAAAAACATTTTATTGCGCAGCGTGAGCTGGATGCGCATGCGGGTGAGTGTGGCAAAGTTTCTCAATCGCGTAGCCTCCTTCCGGTCATTTCGATGAAGACGTCTTCGAGAGAGGGTGAGGCAATTTCAAGGCTGACGAGTTCGTTGCCTTCGGCTTCAAGGTGTTTCACGAGATCGACAATCGTTTTTGGCGGGCGGTGAGAGTGAATCACGTAGGCGCCATCGAGTTCGCGCGCATCGGCTACGCCTTCTAGGCTTTTTAGTGCTCCATCGGCCTCGGGTTTTGCGAGGCGAACTTCGATGCGGGTTGTGCCGCCGGATCGCGTTTTCAGTTCGCGCGGCGTGCCCAGGGCGACGACTTTGCCGTGGTCCACGATGGCCACGCGGTCGCAGAGGCGCTCGGCTTCCTCGATGTAGTGCGTGGTCATGACGATGGTTTTCTTCTCGTGCTTGAGCTCTTCGATGATGTCGTAAATTTCGCGGCGCACTTGCGGATCGAGGCCGGCGGTGGGCTCATCGAAAAAGAGCACTTTGGGGTCGTTGACGAGGGCCATGGCGAGAGCGAGGCGCTGTTTTTGGCCGCCGGAAAGCTGGCTATAGAACGTGTTGCGCTTTTCTTCGAGGCCGAAACGCTTGAGGAGCTCTTCAGGATTGCGGCGCCGTTTGTAGAAGCTTGAGAAAAGGCGGAGAGCCTCCATCACGCGAAGTTTGTCGGGAAGAGAAGTGGATTGCAGGGCCGCGCCGATTTCGTGTTTCAATGCCTGCGAATCGCGTTGCGGATCAAGCCCGCAGACGGAGACGCGACCGCCATCCAGATCGCGGAGACCTTCGAGTATCTCGACGGTCGAGGTTTTTCCGGCGCCGTTGGGACCGAGCAGACCAAAGACTTCGCCTTCTTCGACAGAAAAACTAACGCCGCGAACGGCTTGCACGTCGCCGTAGCTTTTGACCAGGTTTTCAACTTGAATGATGGGATTTGCCATGGGCATTGACTGCTACATCGTGCTACGCAAAGGTGCCCCTTAGGATAACGCAAGTGCTCGCTTTCCCCGCTATCGCGGGAGCCGGGCGGGGGATTACTTCGGAGCGTAGAAAAGGTAGTCAGCGGAATAAGGGACACGGACTTCCTGACCTGCGTGCACAGAGTCGCAGCCGGACGCGGGTGCTTTGCCGCCTTTGGTGTTGAGGCGC
>DATEWL010000492.1:0-5378 GCA_035258025.1 Candidatus Acidiferrum sp.
GGCTCCCGAATTCCGCAGGGATGAACCAGCACTCTCCCTGTTTGTATGAGAATTGGCCCACCATGCTTTTGCCCGTTACGCCGTGCGGAGGGGAAGACCAGCCAATCCCTCCTTCGCCCTCTAGAAATACCCACAAACTGAATCGCTCGGAAGGCTTCGGAACCATCCTCATATGGATACGCTGGCCAAATTCAAACATCGATGCGGAAAAATACGGGCAGTCGACTAAGATTTCGCCAACTTTCTTGTTGCGGACTAACAGCGAGCGAGGCGCTACTTTTCCGTCAGCGCCTGAATGGAAGTTCAAAACATCCAAGGCCTTTTCGATGTGTAGCTCGCGCGGCTTACCGTTGGCATCGCGGCGGTCGTAGTCGTAGATGCGATAGGTGAGGTCGGAATACTCCTGCACTTCGCAGATCACCATTCCGGGGCCGATGGTGTGTGGCATTCCGGCGGGAATGAAGAAAGTGTCGCCAGCGTGAGCTTCGTGCGATTGAAAAAGATCTTCCAGCGAGTGATGGGCAAGCGCAGAGAGAAATTTGTCCTTGGTTGCGCCCGGTTTCAGTCCTGCGAGCAATCGCGCACCGGGCTCGGCTGAAACGACATACCACATCTCCGTCTTTCCGCGGCCGCCAGCAGCGGCTTCGTGCGCGGCTGCGTAAGAGTCGTCTGGATGAACCTGAATGGAGAGTTTGCCAGTAGGAAAAATGAATTTTAGGAGCAATGGGAAGTCTGCTTCACCCTCGAACTTCGCGCCACGCCATCCGATGGTCATTTCTTTCCAGGCATTGCCGAGCGTCTGTCCCGTGAAGGGACCGTTGGCGATTCGGCAATCCACGCCGGTTAGCCAGGCTTCGCCAATCAGTGGATTGAGGTCGCGCATTTCAGGGTAAAGCGGCGCGAGGGAGCGCGAGCCCCACAAGCGCTCGGAAAAAACCGGCTCGATACGAAATGGCTCAGGGCTTATCGGAGAAGCGGTCACAATTCAGGCTGCGGCTTCGACGCGCGTGAAGAAGCGCTCGAGGCGGCGCAGTCCTTCGTCGATGCGTTCGATGGACGTGGCGTAGGAAAGGCGCAGATAACCTGGCGCGCCGAATCCCTCGCCCGCGACCAGCGCAACACGCGCTTGATCGAGCAGCAGCTTCGCAAGCTCGCCTGTGTCTTTCGCGATGGCGTGGCCGCTTTCGCCGTTCGAAAGGTGCGCCGCGACATTTGGGAACGCGTAGAACGCCCCGCCCGGCATTTCGCACTTCACGCCGGGGATAGAATTCAAACCTTCGACGATGCGCTTACGTCGCCTGTCGTATTCCGCGAGCATTACTGGCACCGAGTCCATCGAGCCGGTCATTGCGGCGAGCGCCGCGTATTGCGCGATGGAAGTGGGATTCGAAGTCGACTGGCTTTGCAATTTGGTCAATGCTTGAATGAGTTCCGCCGGGGCTAGCGTGTAGCCGATGCGCCAGCCGGTCATCGCAAATGTCTTCGATACCGAGCCGATGATGATGACGTTGTTCTTCGAATCTGGCGCACTGGCGATGGAAAACGGTTTGTGCAGGTCGTAAGTAAAGTGCGAGTAGCATTCGTCGCCCATCAGCGACACGTTGTGCTTTTTGCAGACCGCCAAAATGCGCGCGTATTCATCAGGAGGTACAACGCCGCCCGTCGGATTGCTCGGCGAATTGAGTATCAAGAGTCTCGTTTTCGGTGTAATCGCCTTTTCTATTGCCGCGGCTTTGACGCTGAACCCGTCTTCAGGCCGCGTCTGCACATAAACTGGCGTCCCGCCCGCATACTTGACGATGTCCGGAAAACTTACCCAGTAGGGCGCGGGGATAATGACTTCGTCGCCCGCCTGCACCAGCACACTCATCACGTTAAAAATCCCGTGCTTTCCGCCGACGGTAACGATGCACTCCTTTGGCGCATAGTCCGAGCCAAGCTCGCGCTTGTGCCACGCGCAAATCGCTTCGCGCAACGTCATGATTCCGCCGGTCGGGGTGTACTTCGTTTTGTTTCCCTCGATGGCAGCAATCGCCGCCTTCTTGATGTGGTCGGGAGTCGGAAAATCCGGCTCGCCTGGCCCAAAATCAGCAATGTCCACGCCCTGCGATTTCAGCCGGTCGGCTTCAGCAATAACCGCCGCCGTCGGCGAGATTTGTATGCGATTGATGCGCTCGGTTAATTGCACTGCTTTCTCCTGTGGGACGGGCTTCAGCCTGTCTCTCGACTCTACGCGCCAAACTAGGCGCCTAAAAGTCGCTACAAAACCTTCGCTCGCAGCCGCTGTTCCACTTCCGGTGGCACGAGGTCTTTTAAAGGCCCTCCAAGCTGTGCAATCTCCCGCACCAGCTTCGAGCTCAAATAACTATACGACTCGCCCGGCAGCATAAACACCGTCTCCAGCCGAGGCTCAAGCTTCCGGTTCATCAAAGCCATCTGGAGTTCGTATTCGTAGTCAGATATCGCGCGAATGCCGCGCAAAATCACTCCCGCGCCGCGCTTGCGCGCATAATCGACAAGCAGTCCGTGAAATACATCCACTTCCACTCCCGCCCATTTCTGCGTCACCTCGCGCAGCATTTCGACGCGTTCCGGCACGGAAAACAGCGGCTGCTTCTCGGCATTGTTCAACACAGCGACGATCACGAGATCAAACATTTTCTCGCCACGCTCGATCAAATCGAGATGGCCGTTGGTCACCGGGTCAAATGAACCGGGGTAGATGGCGATAGATGTTTTCATGGGCGCCGCATGGAATTCCTTATTCTAACTCAGCCCGCGAAATTGTTGCGCCGCAAACTTTGCCTGCCCGTAGGTCTTCAGATTTTGGGACGACAGATTTCCTCTTCGCGCCAGACAGCGACTATGACAGTATCCTCTTTGTCGTTCTGCGAGCGAGTCGATTCCGGATTGCTATTGATTGCCATTTCAAAAGGAGCTCCGAAAACATGGCTGCTGGCCCCTCGAAGCGAGGTATGGGTTTGTTGGTGCTAGGTATTTTGATGATCTCTCCATTGGCGAAGTCGCAGGACCAGCGTCACCTGAATCTAATGCCCATTCCTTCGAGCGTCCAAATTGGTACAGGACAGCTCATGGTGGATTCTTCATTTTCTGTGGGGCTGACTGGTTATTCCGAACCGCGCCTGAATCGCGCTGTCGAGCGATTTCTGCGCCAGCTATCTCGGCAGACAGCGATTCCGCTAGCCGTAAAACCAAATGTCACCACAAAAGCCGTCCTCGTGGTTCACACAGACCATGCCAGCAAAGAAATCCAGGAGCTTGGCGAGGACGAGTCCTACATCCTCGAAGTCACCGCTAGCGGCGCGAAACTCAACGCCGCTACTCCGCTTGGCACCTTGCACGGCCTGCAAACTTTTCTACAGCTAGTGGAAGTCTCGCCAGATGGATTCGCAGCTCCCGCCATCACCATCAATGATAAGCCGCGCTTTCCGTGGCGCGGACTGATGATCGATTCCGCGCGCCACTTCGTTCCGCTCGATGTGCTTAGAAGAAACATCGATGGCCTCGAAGCCGTTAAGATGAACGTTTTCCATTGGCACCTCTCCGAAAACCAGGGCTTCCGTGTTGAGAGCAAGAAGTTTCCGAAGCTCCATGAGATGGGTTCCGACGGCCTGTACTACACGCAGGATGAGATCCATGACTTAATCGAGTACGCACGCGACCGCGGCATCCGCGTGGTTCCGGAATTCGACGTGCCTGGCCACAGTACGGCTTGGTTTGTAGGCTATCCCGAACTTTCGAGCGGACCGGGCCCTTACGAAATTGAGAGGAAATGGGGCGTCTTTGATCCTGCTTTCGATCCCACCAGCGAGAAAACCTACAAATTTCTAGATCAGTTCATCGGCGAAATGGCGAAACTTTTCCCCGATCATTTTTTCCATGTAGGCGGCGATGAAGTGAATGGAAAGCAGTGGGACGCGAACCCCAAAATTCAGGAATTCATCAAAGCTCACGACCTGAAGAACAACGAGGGCCTGCAATCTTATTTCAACAAGCGGCTCGAGCCCATCGTGAGCAAACATGGCAAGAGTATGGTCGGCTGGGATGAGGTGTTAGACCCGACGCTGCCCAAGGACATTGTCATTCAGTCTTGGCGCGGACCGGACGCGCTCGCCACTGCTGCTAAGCAAGGCTTTCGCGGCATTCTTTCGAACGGTTACTACCTCGATCTTGGCTGGTCCGCGGCGCGCCACTACGCCGTCGACCCACTAAGCGGCGCGGCGGCGAATCTCTCCCCGGACGAAAAAGCCCGAATCCTCGGGGGCGAATCGTGCATGTGGGCGGAATACATCAATCCGGAGAATATCGACTCGCGCATCTGGCCGCGAAACGCCGTCATCGCGGAGCGTTTGTGGTCTTCGCAGGAAGTGACGGATGTCGCCTCCATGCACGCACGGATGGAAATCCTCGGCGAGCGTCTCGAATGGCTCGGCCTCACCCACAAGAGCTATCACCGCCAGATGCTGCAAAGGATTGCCGGCCCGAGTAGTCCCGTGGAATTTGCCGCGTTAACCACGCTCGCCAGCGTCGTCGAGCCGGTGAAAGATTACACCCGAGAAGAAACCGCAGCCACAGAGCCAACGAGTGCCACGCCGCTAAACCGTGTCGTGGACGCTGTGCCGCTCGAAAGCGCAGCCGCCCGTCATTTCGGCGCATTGGTCGATAAGTTCATCGCCGCTTCCTGCCATGATTCCGCAGCGGACGCGCGGCTGCGTGCCCAGCTAAGCGCCTGGCGCGAGAACGACGCGAATCTCCAGCCGCTGGCACAGCGATCCTTCCTGGTGAAAGCAGTTTCCCCAACCTCGCAGGATCTCTCGACCCTGGCCGTTATAGGTCTTGCCGCTTTGGACCTGATCGTTAGGGGTCAACGAGCGCCGGATGATTGGAAGGCACAGCAGCTTGTGCTCCTCCAGCAAATCGAAAAGCCAAAGGGCCAGCTCCTGCTGATACCCGCTCCATCGGTTCAGAAACTCGTGGAGGCTGCCTCGACGGGGGGAGCTTGTTCGTCATCGAACTAGAAGATTTGCGCTGCCGCAAGACATCCAATTATTTCGAGGGCGCTCTCCGAAGAGGGCAAGCGTAAGAGCCTGAGTCCGTAAACGACTTACCCTCTACGGGAATGAATTCCCACGCGTAGTGCCCCGGTGCGAGCGTCAATTTAAGGACGCCATAAGTGTCCGCATTGCGAGCTTCGCTATTGGGCAGGGCGAAGCCAAGCGGATCGTGGCTGCGACCGCCCGTGCCGATAACGATCTCGCGAATTCCGTTCTCCGGTTCCGCGTTCCCGTCCGGATCCTGAGGCGCAAACCGCTCGTAGGAATGTTCGTGCCCCGCCAGAATCAAAGCGGCATGCGCAG
>DATEWL010000493.1:0-2945 GCA_035258025.1 Candidatus Acidiferrum sp.
AAGGTTCTCCGGGCCTTTGCACTTGTAGTTCTGACTTGTCCCCTACAATCAGCAACTGCGCAGGCCGCGAACCCGTCTCGCTATAGTTTTCCTTTAAAGCGATCGAGAAAGAAGTCATAAGAATCTCATCCGTCTCAAACAGCCTTGTCTGGCGCATTGCTTGGGCAAGGGCAATGATCGGAGAGTTCGGGGGAAGCTTGCTGAAGTCGGAAGAACAGCCAGCGAGGGGGCCATCGATCACTTTTTCGCAGAGGTTGTGCGGCTCGCCCTGCGGTTTGAGCACCTCAATCGTAACATTGCGGAAGGGTTTGTCGCTAAGATTGCGTGCAACGTGGGCAAAGCCACCGCGCGTGAAGTGCGTTTCACCGTCTTTCAGCGTGAGATGCATTTCCGGCTTGTCGACAACCGCATTGATCACCTCCGAGTCGCCGAGCGCGATATAGACGTAGTCGTGATCGTGTTGGTGGAGTTGTGTCTCACCGTGAGGAGGAACTTCAACGTAGTAGGCACGCACATATTCATTGTCGATCTTGAGATGGTGATGCGGCTCGCCCGGAATAGGGGCAGCGGTAGGTGCTTGAGCATTCGAAGCAAGTGGCAGAAAAACGAGCGCTGAGCAAAAAAGCAATTTCATTCTATATTTCCTTCTTTCCGCAGAAAGTGCCGCGAGCATACTCCCGAGGTTGGGCGGTTCGCAAAGTGTGAAAGGATTCTCCTCTCCTGCGTCCAGGCGGGACCGCGACCTCGAACCAAAATGGTAATCAAAAGACGTGACCGGCCGGGCATCTCACTGCGCTGTTTTAACGAAACGCCACCATTAGATTGTTGAGGCCGAATTCGAAGCGGCGATGCACAAACTTTTGAAACCCGATGCGCTGCAACATCTCTTGCAACGCCTCGACGGGAATACGTTCTTGGTGTTCATCGCTTTCCATTTCATCGCTGATCAGGTGCAGTCTGTGCAGCATATCCAAAATCGGATCAACCATTGCCGAAGGCCACGTCATGATCAACGAACCGCCGGGCACGATGACTCGGTGAGCTTCGCGAAGTACCTTCTCCGGCTCTGTAAGATGCTCTAGAACGGCAAGCATCACCACGTGATCGAAGTTGCCATCCGGCAAAGGCAGCGGGAAGCGCAGATCTCCGCGCACGCGTTGCCAGCGCCCCTGCACACCGTCCGCAACCTGATCGTCGACGCCAACGCCCGTTGCAATGCGGTCAGAAGCGTAATCCAGAAAAGCGGCTTCCAAACCGCAGCCGAGATCGCATACGCGCGAGCCGGGACGTATATAAGGATAGGCGGCGCGAAAACGGAGCCTGGCGATGAAGTGGTCGATTCTGGTATAGGGCATTTATTTTAGGTCGTAGTCGCCGATGTACGTGCCGCGGCTGATGCCAAGCATGCTCAGAAAAAAGGAAGCAAAAATGATTTGAACGCCGATGAACAGCCACATGGACCAGAAAAGAACTTGACGGACTTGGGCGAGCGGGCCAAAGCCGCTGGCGGCCCACTGCCAGGTGACCCATGCGCATCCCGCAAAACCAGCAAGAAAAACCAGGCCGCCGAGAAGCAAACCGGTTTCGAGCGTGACGCGTTTTAGGGCGCGCTTCAGCGAGACGGTGTTGCGGTCGAAGCGCTCGGCATAACTGAAAACTTTTGCAAAAGATCCGATCGAAAGGATCTGCACGCCGAGAAGCGTGAAGATCACTCCGAAGATCATCGTGTGAATATCAAGTACAACGCGCGGCGAAATGCTGCGCGGCCCGGGCAACAGCCAGAACACAATAATAAGGCCGAATGCCACGAGCGTTCCGCCCGGCAGAAGAAAAAGCCAGTTCGGCGCGTACATCAGCATGAAACGCAAGTGACGCCAGCCATCCCGGAAGCTGCGCAGGTGCGGCGGACGTCCGCGCTTGTCTGGCCACAACGTAATGGGAATCTCCGTGATGCGCGCGCCAAGTTGCGCAGCTTTGATCACAAATTCGGACGCAAACTCCATTCCCGTACTGCGCAAATCCATGCGGTCGTAAATGGCGCGAGTGAAACCGCGCATGCCGCAATGGCTGTCGCCGATGCCCGCGTGAAAGAAAAGATTAAGGACAGAGGTGAGAACGGGATTGCCGAAATACTTGTGGTGCCAGGGCATCGCGCCGGGCTTGATCTCTCCGCGGAAGCGATTGCCCATCACGACGTCGTAACCCTGGCGCCACATTTCGACGAAGCGCGGCACTTCGCTGAAGTCGTAGCTGTCGTCCGCGTCGCCCATGATGATGAAGGCGCCGCGCGCCGCGGAAATTCCCGCGCGCAATGCCGCTCCGTAGCCGCGCTGCTCGACGCGAACAACACGCGCGCCCAATTTTTCGGCAATTTCGATGGAGCCGTCCGTCGAGCCGTTATCGGCGACTACGACTTCGCCACGCAACCCCGCAGCCTGAAAAGACTTCAGCGCCTTTTCCACACAAAAGGAAATGGAATTCGCCTCATTCAAGCACGGGATGACCACCGAAACGTCCATGGGCGGCGCGTCGCCGCTTGCGTCGAACTCCCTCGTCATTTCCGTTCTAATTGCTGGCGCGCGATCTACTTCCAAGTCCGCTGCCTCCCCGATCGATTGGAACGAAACCCGCTCGCGGTAATTCTTCAAATCACCGACTTCCAGCTTGCATTTTGCCGCATCGCCATTATGATGGCGGAGTTTCCGATACACACCTGAGACTTCACATTGTCTAACACATCGGCCGAGTCTTCCACCAGCAACGGCGCCGTGACGGCCGGGGCAACGCGCAGCCGCGGAAAGCTACTGCAGGTGCTCGGCATGTGGTTCGGCATCGCCGCGGCCGTGGGCAATACCATTTCCGCGGGAATCGTCCGAACGCCGGGCGACATTGCCAAACTCCTTCCGAACGCTTGGTTCTTTCTCGGCGTCTGGGTCGTCGGAGGA